>JAXISU010000397.1:0-2515 GCA_034680425.1 Cyclobacterium sp. | reverse complement strand
TCAAAGAATCCTCTTTTTCTTTTCTTAAAAAAGAGCCCCCGTTGATGGAAAATTCTTTAATAGAGATCGCAGCTAACTTCCCCCGGATAAAGTCATTCAAGTCTCCAGTTGGTGTGGTGCTGGTTAAGGGACTGCTGGATTGGATGACCTCAATTTGGGGAGCATTCAACACCAGTTCTTCGATGTCGAGTCGCCCCGTTCGAAAAGCCTTGTTCCAATCGACATTCCCGATGTGCACCTCTTCAAGCGCCAAGGAATAGTAGTTTTTGCTCGGCTTGGATAGGTCCGAAGACAAAGAAAGCCGCTCGAGGTCCATCGTTTTCTCCAAGGAAGAGATCTTTACTTTAGCTGATTTGAGTCGATGGATGCCATCTGGTAGGGGAAACGTCACCTCGCCCAATTCCATTTCAAATCCCCGTGCATTGAAAGGCCTTTCCCAGACCTCATTGGGTGTCCAGTTCAAGTCCAGCAGTTTCAGAGATGCATTTTCGGTGAGCAGCTCCTGTTGGCTTAGAAAATTTAAAAAGAACAGGTTGGCGTGATTTATTTCTATGGCCTTCACCTGGATGGAAGAAAGGCCTAGTTGGCGAACGCTTTTTTTGATTTCGTTTTCCAAGAGAAATACAGGCGAGCGGGAAGTCTCCGCTGGCGTTGGGGTACTGGAAAGTGGTTGCAGCAATCGGATGTTGGGATTGTCTAATGCAATCTTTCGAAACGAAAGTTTTTGTTCAAAAAAGTTAAACCCAAGGCCAGTAAAGGCTAGTTCGTCTAACGTAAATTCAAATAAATCCTGATCTACTCTAGCCCTTTCTGGATGCACGGGCTTCAAGACGGTTCCCTCCAAAAAAATCCCGCGTCGAATTAGGGAAAGGTGTACCCGATTGAAATCCAGTTCATAGACGCCGTTGAATGATTCATTCAATTTCTTTCTGAGGAGGCTGCCTAAAAACAGGTTTGAGCCAAAGTAAACGGCAAATTCCAGGGTAAGTACTGAAAGCAAACTTACTCCGAGGATCCTAAGCCATTTTTTTCTGGAGGCAGACCTTTTGGGTTTTTCCTGAGCAGCAGACTTGGGTACCATAGAATAGTAATAACAGTGAAATATACCTACTTAATCCCGTATACGAAAAAAGCAGCCTTTCGGCTGCTTTTTAAATGCTGTAGGGGAAGGATTCGAACCTCCACGCGGCAGTTAGGCATGAACTTTTGAAACACGCTTTATCCCGTTCCGATCTAATGACCGGCATCCCCACCCCCGAGACAGGAGGGCTTGTCTGCCAATTTCAACACCCTACAAGATGGATTGAGCGATTAGTATTCGCTTCATTTTTGCTAGCCGTAATGCCAACAAGAGCAAATGTATTAAAAAGGTTATTTAATTAAAATTTTTTTAATGTTTTGTTCATTTTTTTATTGTTTTTTTATTCGGGTGGTCATTTTGTTGTTTTATCGACAAAATAATTCCTAAAGATTTGGTTGAAAATTGCGGAATCAAAAATGAGGGCCCGGGAAAAAAATTAAAAAAGGCACCTTGGCCGAGGCCGATAATGGGAAATAAAAAAACCATGAAATAAAATTTCATGGTTTTAGTCAATTAACAATAAACCCAAAATAACCTGTTGTAAGAGAAGGAGTCGAACCTTCGAGGTTTCTAACAGCTCGTATCTGTTTTTGTTTTCCTTTCCTTGGTAGATTGAGCATAACACTACCCAATCTTTTTTCTTTCTTACACGATTGAGATGCCAGAAGCATTTCAACAACACAAAGATACGGAACGAGCGGGTTTTATTACAAATATTTCAATGTTGCTTCTAAAAAATTACATTATTTTTAAGGAAATCGATTGAAATATATCAACCTGTAAATTTTTAACTTGTTTGACCAATTAAAATTGAGGAATTGGCATAAAAAATCTGTCTGTTTGTAAAAAAAGCAAGTTTTTGACCCCTCCCTTTTCTCTTTTTATCAAAAAAGCAAAAGTCAATCTACCTGCACATACTGCTCCCATTTTTGCAAGACAGTAGAAAAATCTGCTGGCAGGGGCGCTTCGAAATACAGGTTTTCTTTGGTAATCGGGTGTACAAATCCCAGACTCTTCGCATGCAGAGCCTGTCTTGGCATGGCATCAAAGCAATTGCTGATAAAACTCTTGTACTTGGCAAATTGAGTGCCCTTACGAATCTTATCCCCTCCGTACATCGCATCGTTGAATAAGGGATGTCCCAAAAATTTAAAATGTGCGCGGATTTGGTGGGTTCTGCCTGTTTCCAAGGTGCACTGAACAAGGGATACATAGCGCAGGCGCTTCAACACTTTCCAATGGGTCACCGCATGTTTGCCCTGGCTACCATCCGGAAATACATCCATCACCTTGCGGTCCTTGGCGCTACGCCCCACATTCCCTACAATTGTGCCTTCATCCGCCTCTGGCTCTCCCCAAACTAAAGCGAGGTACGTGCGCTGGATGGTATGGTGAAAAAATTGAGCAGCCAATGGCGCCATCGTTTCTTCTGTC
>JAXISU010000396.1:0-2515 GCA_034680425.1 Cyclobacterium sp. | reverse complement strand
CTTGATTCCATACTCGGAAGCAGTTACTGAATTGTCTCCCAAATCTTCAGATTGGGTAGTTGGATCGTAGTTATTGCCCTGACGACCGTAACGGTACACAGGATCACCCTTCTTGTCCAGAATCCACTGGTTCAAGGTAGGAAGTTCAGCTTCAGGGCTCTTAGCATCAAGAATAGGTCTGTAACCCCACATGATTGCATACTTATCGTAAGGTCCTACATCAGGCATCAAGCTCACACCCTTGTCTTCTGGCTGAGCCACATAGTTGAATCGAGCATAGTCCATGATGGATGGAGCCGTTCCAAATTCCTTGGTGAAGGCAGCATCACGCAATTTTTCTACTGGATAGGCTACCGAAGAAGCAAAGTTGTGCGGTAAGCCAAGCGTATGTCCAACCTCGTGAGCAGATACGAAGCGGATCAATCTACCCATCACCTCGTCGTCAAACTTGACGGATCTCGCGTCTGGGTTGATCGCAGCAGTTTGGATAAAGAACCAGTTTCTCAACAGGTTCATTACGTTGTGGTACCATCCGATGTCAGACTCCAAGATTTCTCCGGAACGTGGATCGGAAACGTGAGGGCCATAAGCATTCTGGATGTCAGAGGCAAAGTAGCGGATCACGGAATAGCGTGCATCTTCAGGACTCCAGGTTGGATCCTCAGCAGCGGTAGGGGCTTCTTTGGCGATAATTGCATTTTTAAAGCCAGCGGCTTCAAAACCTTTCTGCCAATCTTCCACACCTTGCTTCAAATAAGGTACCCACTTGGTAGGAGTAGCAGGGTCGATGTAGTAGACGATAGGCTTCACTGGCTCCACCAATTCGCCACGAGCAAATTTCTCGCGATCTTCTGGCTTCACTTCCAATCTCCAACGGTCTAGGTATCTTCTAGAAGTGGCGCGCTGCTCATCAGCACCGTAGTCTACATAGGATCTAGCAAACCAGCCTACACGCTGATCAGCAAGTCGCTGCTGCATCGGCACTTTAGGAAGGAGGATCATGGAGGCATTCATCTCCAAGGTGATCAAACCTGTTACGCTGTTTGAAGGTGGCTCAGCAGCAGCATAGGTAAGTACATACCGTGACTCCACGTTGATAGGATAGGTATTGATGTGTTGGATGTAAGAGCGCTCGTTATCCAAACGGGTAACACGGTACTGCGTTCTTCTGTTGCGATCTAGACCTAAGGCTTGATTGTCCTTGATAAACAAATCCGTCGCGTCAACGACTGTACCTGTAGAATCAGTTTTTCTGGATTTGATGGGGAACTTTTGAAGGATAGGCTCCAAGTTGGAAGCCTCTACCGCCTTGGCAATAGGTAAGGAATCAGCAGCATAATTGTTTAAGGAAACTACCTTAAGCAAGATGTCGTCCTGATTTTTTTCCCAACGCACCATCATGTTGGTGGTGTTTTCTCCACCATAGCCAATGCCTTCTGCTGTTTTTGCAATACGCACGACCATGAGCATGTCTCTGCCGAGAAGCGAATCAGGAATTTCGTAGAAGTATTTGTCTTCTACTTGGTGTACTTTAAAAAGTCCAGCCTTGGTTTTTGCCTTGGCGGTAATGACTTCTTTATAGGGTTTGGGTCCATTGGCAGGAGCACCAGGAGCACCTGGTCTGGCCGGTGCTGGTGCAGCAGGAGCGGGTGTCTCTGCACCTTTTTTCTTTTTTTTCTGTGCAAAGGAATCCTCCGCTTGTAGCATAGCGCCCATAAGGCCTAGCACAAAGGCGGTTCTCCTCAGCAACTTAGGGAAGGGTGTATTCATAGTTTGTTTCTAATTTTTTCGAAAATATACTAACTTCCAAAGGAGGATGTTAGGCTTGTGAAAAAACTAATTTTTTGACAGGCGGTTCCCTACTAAAATTAAAGGCATTGATA
This sequence comes from Cyclobacterium sp., assembly GCA_034680425.1. Classification (GTDB taxonomy): domain Bacteria; phylum Bacteroidota; class Bacteroidia; order Cytophagales; family Cyclobacteriaceae; genus Algoriphagus. Next base: position 632 of record JAXISU010000396.1, on the reverse strand, counting down.
CAGCGTAAACAGGAGGTGTTGATTGTAGGCGGAGGGCTTGCAGGCTTGGTTGCTTCCTTGCTATTAGTCAAAGAGGGTCATCCAGTCACACTCGTGGAGAAGAAAGTGTATCCCTTTCATCGGGTTTGTGGGGAATATGTATCCAATGAAGTCCTCGATTTTTTGAAGCGAAACGACCTCTATCCAGACCTTTTGGACCTTCCCCGGATCGACACCTTCGAGTTTTCAGACACCCGAGGCAAATCTGTATTTCTACCCCTAGACTTGGGGGGATTTGGAATTAGCCGGTACCAATTGGATCTCTGGCTATACCAACTTGCTTCCGAGCAAGGGGTAAAATTCTTGACGGGCACTACCGTGACTGATTTAGACTTTCTGGAAAAGGAGGATGTATTTGAAGTCAAACTTTCTGATTTTCAAGTCCTGCAGGTGCCGGTAGTGTTAGGGGCTTTTGGCAAGCGAAGTAAACTAGATCAGGTCCTGGAGCGACCCTTTTTTACCAAACGAAGCCCTTACATCGGCGTCAAATACCATATTCTGTCGGAAGGATCACCCAATACCGTGGCCTTGCATAATTTTCAGGGGGGCTATTGTGGGTTCAATGCCATCGAAGATGGAAAGTTTAACCTTTG
>JAXISU010000395.1:0-2523 GCA_034680425.1 Cyclobacterium sp. | reverse complement strand
GTAGTCCTAGCCGTGGGCTCCATGCAGCGCGCAGCGGTCAACTTCCAAACTGCCGCCATGCACGTGCAGCGGGGTCAATTGGGCAAAATCTCCCAAGTGCTCGTTCACGTAGGAGACAATCCCCATCCCAAGCCTTACGACCTGGCTGCCCAGCCCATTCCTGCAGGCCTCAACTGGGAAAAATGGCTCGGCCCTATTCCAAGCCTCGCATTCAATGACCAACTCAATCCAGGCATTAGTCTGAATCCTGATAAGAACGAAACTGTTTGGGGAGCTTGGCGCTGGTACAAGGAAACCGGTGGAGGCTTGATGACCGACTGGGGCGCACACATGATCGACATTGCCCAGTGGGGCCTAAGCAAGGATAGAAACGGTCCAACTACCATCATCCCTGGATCCGCAGCTCAACCACTCACTTACCGCTATACCGATGGAGTAGAGATGATGATCACCAAGTTTGACGAAGGTCGACAAGGCGTGAAGTTTATCGGAGAAAAAGGATGGATCAAGGTTTCCCGTGGCAATTACGATAGCTCAATCCCTGAGCTACAGCTCGGCAAAGAACCTGAGAATTTTAACTTTAACGCCCACCACATTGACTTTATCGACTGCATCCGCAAGCGAAAAGATCCAATCGTACCCGTGGAAATCGGGCACAGCACCTGCACGGCCTGCACCCTTGGCAACATTGCCCATGAACTCGGCCGTACCGTCACCTGGAATCCACAGACCCAATTGTCCACAGACGCTGCGGTCAATGCCAAGCTTCACTATGCCTATGAAAGAGGCTATAAACTGACCTAAATCACTCGGCGGTGAAGAAATTTTCTTCCTCCAAAACCTTGAAGTCCATTCTTAAGTTTGAAGAGTAGTTCCTAATTTTGGGGCCCACCCCAAACAGCAACTCAAAAAATCAAACTGTAAATCATACGAAACCATGGAAAAACTAATTGTAGACTACACCGCAGTAGCGGTAAACACCGGAGGCAGAAAAGGACACGTGCGCACCGAAGACGGGATGCTTGACTTTGATGTGGCTATGCCAAAAGAAATCGGAGGCGAGGGTGGAAAAACCAACCCAGAGCAACTCTTTGCTGCAGGCTATGCGGCTTGCTTTGGCGGTGCCTTGGCAGCAGTAGCTGGTACCACTAGCTTGAAAGATTCCGAAATCAAAGTGAAAGCACACCTCGGCCATTACGGTCCTGGAAGCTTCGGATTGGGCGTAGACATTGAGGTGAAAATCCCAATGGCAGCCTCACTAGAAGAAGCCCAGAAGCTAGTTGATGCAGCGCATCAAGTATGCCCTTACTCCAAGGCTACCCGAGGCAATATTGAGGTAACTGCCACTGCAGTCGCCTAAGTATTTTCTTAATATACTCCCAAGGCAGGCCCAAAAAGGTCTGCCTTTTTTTGTGGCTTCCCTTTACTAGGAATTAAAAACCGCTCCTTTCCACTCGTCACTTTTCCAGCATCCGGTGACACTACAATGGACAAAAGCGGTTAACTTTCTCGTCGAAACCCATTTTCTACATGAAAAAATTATTCTTTTCGCTCGTATTGGCTGTGCTTTCTGTGGGAAGCGTACTGGCCCAACTCAAGACTCCAGAGCAGTTTCTCGGTTACAAACCAGGAGACCGCTTCACTCCTCACCACCGCATGGTGGACTATTTTGAGTACGTGGCTGCTCAAAATCCAAACATCAAGCTCATCCAGTATGGGGAAACCAACGAGAAAAGACCCCTCATTCTAGCCATCCTAGCGAGTCCAGAGAATATGGCTCGACTCGAGCAGATCCGTACGGACAACCTGAAGCGAACAGGCATTCTTTCCGGAACACCTAGCACCCAGGTTCCCATAAACTGGATGTCTTTCAACGTGCATGGCAACGAATCCGTCGGGATGGAAGCTGCCATTTCCACCTTCCACACCCTGGCAGATCCCAACAATGCCAAGGTACAAGCCTGGTTGAAAAATCAAGTGGTCATCCTCGATCCTGCGATCAACCCAGACGGAAGAGACCGCTATGCCAATTGGTACAACCAGAAGATGCACACCCAATTGCAGCCTGACATCCAGTCCATGGAACACAACGAACCATGGCCAGGTGGGCGTGCCAATCACTACCTATTTGACCTGAACCGAGACTGGGCATGGCAAGTACAAGTGGAGTCACAGCAACGCCTCAAGGTGTACCAGCAGTGGATGCCTCAACTTCACTTGGACTTCCACGAGCAAGGCATCGACAACCCTTTTTACATGGCTCCTGCCGCAGAACCCCTGCACGAGCAGTTGACACCTTTCCAGCATGAGTTTCAAGATATTTTTGGAAAAAATACTGCGAAGTACTTCGACCAAATGGGTCGCTTCTACTTTACCAAAGAACGCTTTGACCTGCTCTATCCTTCTTATGGCGATACCTATCCCATGTACAATGGGGCGATTGGCATGACCATCGAGCAAGGTGGAGGCGGACGTGCAGGCATTGGTGGCTACAATGCCATCGGCGATACCGTCACCTTGAGT
>JAXISU010000394.1:0-2524 GCA_034680425.1 Cyclobacterium sp. | reverse complement strand
GGTATTTGCTTCAAAATATGAGCCCCGCAGACTTTGAACGCACCTATTACCACCCAGAAAAGCAGCGAACCCAAACCCTCGCAGAGGTGACCCTGATGTATTCCTGGCATGGAAAACACCATTTGGCACATATTACGGGTTTGATTCAACGAAATTTTGATCGCTAAGCCATGCAGATATCCCTAGCCAACCAACGAATCCTAGTTACCGGTGCTTCACGTGGAATAGGCCGCGCCATTGCGCAGCAGCTTTCTGCCTCAGGAGCAGAGGTGATTGTGCATTACAATGCCAATGAAGAAGCTGCAAAAGCCGTGCTTGCGGATCTTCCTACCAAGGCTCATCTGGAGGCCTGCAACCTTGCCAACCCCACTGAGGTAAGCGGATTTATTCCGCGTCTGGTCCAAAAATATGGTCCGATTAGTGCTTTAGTCAACAATGCGGGCATCTCCCCTGCGGCCCCTGATACGCTGCCTACTGCGGATTGGCTTGCAATTTGGGAGCAGGTGATGGCGGTAAATACTACCGCTGTGGGAATTCTCTGCAAGGAGTTTGTGGACCAGGCGAGGATCCAAGGCAACGGCCGCATTGTGATGATCTCTTCTCGTGCGGCCTTCCGTGGAGATACGCCCGACTACATGGCCTATGCGGCTTCGAAGGGAGCGCTAGTGAGCCTTATGCGCTCCATCGCAAGGCATTACGGAAAAGAAGGCATCAAGGCCTTTTTGATCGCTCCGGGATTTACTCGTACGGATATGGCGGCTGAGATTTTGGAGCAGTATGGGGAGGATTTCGCGCTCAAAGACATTGCACTACCTGAGCTGACCCGTCCGGAGGATTTGGCACCCATGGTGACCCTACTTTGTTCCGGCCTTGCAGACCATGCCACAGGGACCTCCATCGACATGAATGCGGGTTCGTACGTGCGCTAGTCAAACAAAGCCGAAGTAGCCGGGGTTTAGTTTTAAGTCTAGCCTATATGTCTTCCAAAGTCCCTGTACTGACCCCCGACTTGATCAAGGTCCTGAAGATTTTCTTGGGCTCCGCTTTGGCATTGGTGCTCGTGCTGTCTTTTTTTGATGGCTATCGAGCCAACAATACCGGAAAGGACAGGGCCTTTCAGGTGGCAGATGCAGATCGGCTTTTTTTCGTGAATTTGCGCAGCATTCATTACGATCGGGAAGTTCGTCCGGAAGCGGGTATGGAACTCTTTCGACACGGGAAGCGGCTGAAGCCCGATTCGATTCCCACCTTTTTCCCAGCCCTACTACTCCATTCCAAACAAAAAGAAGCCTACTTGTTTTTTGAACTAGAAGGCGCGGATTACCCGATTCAGATTCAAGCAATCTTGGGAGATGAAGTTATTCAACTCCCCTTCGATTTGGGAGGAAACACTGCCCACAAGGCTTTAGGCGAGCAATTGTGGTCCTTGCTTCAGCAAAACGCCTCCTTTAGTCTGAGCGTGAATGGAAAAGAAACGCCACTTTGGCAGACAGAATCCGAGAAAGAAGTTTTGAAAACCGTCTTGACCGACTATTTTCGGATTCTCAATCAAACCCAACCCTAGTGGAAAATTCACCTAGTACCCTCGATTATTTTCGTTCCCAGGTCGGCAAGACCCTGGACCGCACTCCTTCTGCTGCAGGCAACTGGCTAGCGGGCACTCTTTTGGGAGTTGAGGTTCATGAAATTCGAGTGGCCTATGTAGTACGTCCCGACATGTGCAATCCTGGTCGCATTTTGCATGGAGGCATTGCCTCGTTGATGCTGGATGACGTGATTGGGATGGGCAATTTTGTGGCAGGATCTGAGTTTCTGATGACCAGCATCAACTTGTCTGTGGATTTTCTGTCTGCCGCACAGGTTGGCGAGCGACTGGAAGTGAGCGCACGGCTGGTACGCTCAGGCTCCAATTTGAACCATTGGGAAGCCGATATCCGCAAGGAATCCGGAAAAATTGTGGCCAAGGCGAGTTCGAACTTGATTAAGACGCATGTGAGAATTGCGGACCTTTAATAAAACACGAAGTACGAGATACCTGCCTGCTGTTGGCAGGCGAAATACGGAAATTAAACTAATGTCGAACGCTGAACGCCGATTGAAGAATAATGAAGTAAGAAAAATGGGATTGAACAGCAAACTCGCTTCGGAGCCTCTTGGTATTTGGCACTATTTTTAGCCCCCATCTATTCTTCAGAACCACATAGGCACATAGTTACCTCATTTTCTATGTGTCTATGTGGTTTTTATTTAAAAAATAAGATCTTAGTTCTATGAATAAATTGAGCATCTTTTGTTTATTTCTTTTGCCGTTTGTCTTTGCGTGCAGCCCTGAAAAAAAGGAGTTTGGGAAGGAGATTTCCACGGATGCGAGTCAGATTACGAAAGGCAAGCAACTTTTTGAGCAGAATTGTTCTTCCTGTCACCGCTTTGATCAAGATGCCATCGGGCCCAACCTTAGTGGGCTTACGCGACAAGTGGAGTCGAGTTCGATCCGTGCTTTTATCAAAAACCCAGGGGCTGTAAT
>JAXISU010000393.1:0-2539 GCA_034680425.1 Cyclobacterium sp. | reverse complement strand
TTGCAGAGGGCAAATAGCAGTTGTACCTTTTTTGTGAACCTAAAAACCTAAGGATAACACCAAACACAAGGAAGTAGTTTTGATTTTTTAGTGCTCAAACACAAAATAAATGGATTAGTGAGTTGCCATCATTCCCAGAATTTCTTCCATAAACTCTCGGGAATTGGACAGGCGAGGCACCTTGTGCTGACCTCCGAGCTTGCCCTTTTTGGCCAACCAAGATTCGAAAAGACCAGCTGGAGCAGCATGGAGCTGAAGTCGCTGGAGGGCTAGGTCCTTGTGCCTTTTGGCATCGTAATCGGAATTGACCTCCCGCAGGTGATCGTCCAACTTCTGTGCAAAATCCTCCAAGTCAGCAGGCGGGTTTTTAAATTCTACCACCCATTCGTGGGCTCCCTTGGATTGGCTGTCTTCAAAATAGATGGGTGCAGCGGTAAAATTGGCAATGGTCGCCCCCGTTTGCGTACAGGCATGCGTGATCGCTGCCTCTGCATTTTCTACGATCACTTCCTCACCAAAGGCATTGATGAAATGCTTGGTTCGACCTGAAATGCGGAAACGATAGGGACGTAAAGAGGAAAATTTGATGGTGTCCCCAATCAGGTAGCGCCACAATCCTCCATTTGTGGTGATGACTAGGGCATAATTTTTTCCTAGTTCCACACCTTCCAAGGAGACTACGGTCGGATGCTCCTTTCCGAGTTCCTCCATCGGAATAAACTCGTAAAAAATCCCATAATCCAAGAGCAACAAGAGTTCATCCGAATCCGGCTGGTCCTGCATTCCGAAAAATCCCTCGGAGGCATTGTAGGTTTCCATGTACCGCATCTTATCAGATGGAATCAGCTGCTTGAATAAATTACGATAAGGCCCAAAAGCAACCGCCCCATGGAAAAACACTTCCAGGTTGGGCCACACCTCTAGGATATGGGATGCTTTTTTAAGTTCTAAAATCCGTTGGAGCAACACAATCGTCCAAGTCGGGACGCCTGCGATGGAGGTCACATTTTCGTCCATGGTCTCCCGAGCCATGCGCTCGATCTTCGCCTCCCAATCCGACATCAAGGCCGTCTCCAGGGAAGGGGTTCGCACAAACTGTACCCATATCGGCAAGTTATGCATGATCACTGCGGACACATCTCCAGCACGGGCAATGCCTTTGGGATGCAGGGGTTCCTTTTCAAGAGCCCCTCCTACGGACAGGCTTTTGCCTGTAAACAACTTGGTGTCCGGGTTATTATTGACGTAAAGAGACACCATGTCTTTGCCTCCTTTGTAGTGGCATTCCTCCAAACTTTCTTCAGATACGGGAATGTATTTGCTTCGGCCAGCTGTGGTGCCCGAAGATTTGGCAAACCATTGAATGTTGGAAGGCCAAAACACCTGCTGCCGCCCTTTGATGTTTTTCTCCAAAAAGGGAGAGAAGGATTCGTAATCGAAAAGAGGGACTCGTGCGGCAAAGTCTTCGTAGGATTTAATTTTTCCGAAATGATAGGACTTGCCAAATTCGGTGTGCTTTGCTGCTTCCACTAAGTCGAAAAGTGTAGACTCCTGCACCGAGTGCGGGTCCTGCTTAAACTTATCAATCTGACCCAATCGACTTTTGAAGATCCAGGTCATGAAGCTATTGAGCACTTCCATTTAAGAGAAAGTTTTACGCTTGAGTTCAAACTGGGTGCCCAAATACACCTTTCGCACCTGTTCGTCGGCTGCCAGCTCCTCTGCAGTTCCTGCTTTCAGTAGGCGACCTTCAAACATCAGGTAGGCTCGGTCGGTGATCGAAAGGGTTTCGTTCACGTTGTGATCGGTAATCAGAATCCCAATATTTTTCGTCTTTAGCTTCGCTACGATCGTTTGGATTTCTTCCACCGCAATGGGATCTACCCCCGCAAAAGGCTCGTCCAAGAGGACAAATTTAGGGTCCACAGCCAGGGCCCTGGCAATTTCAGTACGTCGGCGCTCACCTCCAGAAAGCACCATGCCTAGGTTTTTCCGTACGTGGGTCAAACTAAACTCTTCGAGCAGACTCTCCATTTTTTCCTTTTGCTGGGCCTTGGTGAGCGTGGTCATTTCGAGCACGGCTAAGATATTTTCCTCCACAGAAAGCTTGCGAAAAACCGAAGCCTCCTGAGCCAGGTAGCCAATGCCCAACTTCGCCCTTTTGTACATGGGTAGTCCCGTGATGTCCTGGTCTTCCAAAAAAATCTTCCCTGAATTGGGTTGGATCAGCCCGACAATCATGTAAAAAGAGGTGGTCTTCCCGGCACCATTGGGGCCCAAAAGCCCCACAATTTCCCCTTGGGAAACCTCTACCGAAATGTCGTTGACCACAGATCGGCCTTTGTATATTTTTAGAAGATGTTCGGCTCGAAGAATCATATCAGTCAAATTTGATGTCTTTCACGTAGAGTTGCAAACTACTTTTGTCACGGAAGAAATTTTCACGCATCTCCGCTACGATATCGAAGCGCATTTTTCCACGAAGCATATTGACGGTAGTCAGGTCGGGATCTTTGGTTCGGTCGGCCATGCCAAAGCC
>JAXISU010000392.1:0-2545 GCA_034680425.1 Cyclobacterium sp. | reverse complement strand
TGTCATCGTGGCCTTTGGCCAGTTGCTTCGATTCAAAAGAAGCGGCACTACTTATATAAAAAAGAAACTGTCGGCCCTCATCAACCGGATTTTATGGGTCATGCCAGCGGTCATCCTTCCCTATCCATTAATCATTAGCTATTCCACCTTGCAGACACCTGAAAAAGGAGAATTGGTCTACCGAAACATCGCCTTCACTTCCGATGGGCTTGTGTTTTTTTTGACTTTGATCCTACCGTTGAGCTTCCTATTTGTACCCAGCTGGTTGTATGGTGAGCAGTCTACCACGTCAACAGGAGATCTCCTGGTCCACAAAATCGTAAACCTTTTTCGAAAAAAGAGTGGTGAAGCAAAAGAGGAAGCTAATTCTGAAAAATCGACCGATTTGGAACGAATTATTGCTTTTATTGAACAGGAAAAGCCCTTTCTCCAGGTTGGCTTTACGCTACACGACATCTCTCAAGAACTCAATATCCCTTATATTCGAGTCATTAATTGCTTCAAAAAGGAGCTGAATACCTCTTTCCCTGTATATCGAAAAAAATTACGCATCGCCTACGCCATCTCCTTGCTTCGCGAAGGTGCTCACCTGACCATCTCCATTGATGGCATCGCAGAGCGCTCCGGATTCAAGAGCAAGTCCATTTTCTATACTGCCTTCAAGGAAGAGTACAACATGACCCCTACGGAGTGGATGAAGAGGAATTTGTAGGGGCTGCCAGGCTGTCTTGCAGCATTTTTAACCGACTGATTAATTCGGCAAAGGCAGGAGCCTTGCCATAGATCATGTTCTGGGTCATTTTTTCATAGTCGCCTCGGTAGTGATCGTGGAGATGATCAGGGGGAATACACGAAAGGCTTTGTCTCCTGTGATGTGAATAGTCTATCCCAGCTTGCCTGATGTAGTGTTTTCGATGGGCTACTATTCTTTCAAATAGCGGGATGTCCTGAAGCGCAGATGCAGCATACTTGGATTCGGATAAGCGGTAGAGGTCATAAAGATGCCTTGACATCCGCAGGTGTCGCATTTCAGCAGGATGCTTGGTAAACTCTTCGTGCAACAAAAACACCTTTTCTAATAGGGTGATTTGTGGCGCCATGGCAGAGACTTCAAATCGATTCCCCAATACCTCAACTTGAGGCAAGGCATTTTCGATTAAAGAATTGACCTCTCGCAGATGGCTTGCATCTTTGATCGCTCTTGCACTCAGCTCCACTTTAATGGTATTGGGCAGGTAATCCACATTTTCTAAAATCGAAACATACCCGATCACCAATTCCTGTGGATCAACCGTTTCTCTCCTTGTTTCGGGGATGGGTGTCGCATGCACAGAAAATAGTTGTGCAGGGACTCCCATTTCCAGAAAGGTCATTTCCAGGGCCTCCTTAAAATCTGTACTGACGAATTCGCTTGAAATCCTTTTCAGCTTTCTGATTTGAGTAAAAGACAGCTCTTCTGCAAATCCATAAAAAGATCGATCGATGGACAGGTCAATGTCTTCAGAAAATCTATCAATTACCTTCCAGGCCTTGCTTAACGAAGTTCCCCCTTTGAAATGAAGAGAGGGGGCATATGTTGTCTTGAAAACAGCAAGCAGTACGAGGGTTACCCAAAGGTCTTTTTCAAGCGCCTTTGCGTTGATCCCGCTTACCGTACTTGCTTGCTGTACCAGGAGCCTGCGATCTTCTATCGCTAATTCGAACCATTTCATGTGTCGGTGATTTAAAAAGTAGGTTAAAAAGTTGTCTCGCAATCCAAGAAGGGGCCAGTTTGATGTCATTGGCAAGCAGCTCAGGATCCTCCTTTTGGAGTATATCATGCAGCTGATGTGTAAGGACATCATCTAGTTGGCTTGGTCCTAATTCATCCATTGCAAGAATTAGAAGGGAACTGATAGGGCCTTTGAGCGCCAGTTTTTTCGGACTGGCAGATTTAAAAAGAATCTCGTTTGCCCCTATTTTGTACGTTCTTGGCTGGCCATTGGTGATGTACACGTGTTTGGTCGGAACTTGTTGAGAAATGCCCAATTTATTTAAGGCATAAACACCCGCAGGCTTGATCTGAACCTGGTCTCGCTCGGCGATAGCCGTGGCTATCTGCTCTAGGGATGGGGTAATGGGGCCAATTAGGCGGTGTTGTTGAGGAACTGTATAGATCCCGTTTGCGAGGCGCAGGATGGTCTTGTCTTTTGCCAAACGACATAGGGCCATCTTGATGGCATCGTCTGTTCCGAGCATACGGAATGCTGCCGGAAAAAAAATGGTTCCCGGCGTCATTAAATCAATCTGCTTTACAATCTCCTGATGCGCTTTCATCTTTCAAAGGTACTCCATTTTTTCTGATTTTGTTACCTTTTTATATAAAAAGGTAACAATTTTTAAATCAACCAAAATCAGGAATTGCTTTCTTTGGCTATCAGCCCCGGATCTACCTGGCAAGTTGCTTCTTGACCCTAGGCATCCAACGGGCATCGCAGAGCGCTCCGGATTCACAAGCAAATCCATTTTCTATACTGCCTTCAAGGAGGAGTACAACATGACCCCT
>JAXISU010000391.1:0-2551 GCA_034680425.1 Cyclobacterium sp. | reverse complement strand
TTTATTTTTAGTTACTAATTTTTTTATTAGTTTTATAACGGGTGATAAAACTTTTAGCATTTCTTTTTTAAATGAATCTATTTTTTGAAGAAGGACTACACGGTAATTTTTTCCTTCTTTAGTTTTTTTGGTTAACTAACAAGCAAAAGAAGGCCTTCCCTGCGGAAGGCCTTCTTTATTCCTGAGGTAATTGGCTTAATCAAAAAGTTCAGCCAGCTTGGCTTCAAGACTAGGCCCTCTCAAGTCCTTTGCAATGATTTTTCCATCCGGATCGACCAGGTAGGTAGCTGGAATTGCTTGGATTTGATACAACACTGCCGCAGCAGAATTGAAGTACTGCAAATCAGAAACCTGCGTCCAATTCAATTGATCATCCGCAATCGCTTTGACCCAATCTTCCCTACTTCTATCCAAGGACACTCCAAAAACTTCAAATCCTTTCGAGTTGTACTGATTGAATAGGCGAACCACATTTGGATTCTCTTGCCTGCAGGGCTTACACCAAGCCGCCCAAAAATCAATCAACACATATTTTCCTCTCAAATCAGAAAGCTTCGTCGTCTTTCCACTTGGATCAGGAAGCACAATATCAGGTGCTAGCTGCCCTACAGCTAAGGCTCTCATTTCGTCAAGCTGCTGCTTCAACTGCAAAATGGCTATGGTTTCAGGGTAATTCTCGTTGAGTTTAGTAACCAAGGCGTCCAAGAAAGGAAAATCATTTTGTGGATTTAGGAGTCCCACCGCAGCCAAGGAGGCAAAGGAGTTTCCCATACTTTCAATCATCTCCTTCACCTTGACCACTTGCTGAGCTTCTAGGTTCATCGCATCCAGCTGGATTTGACGAATCACTTCTGCATCGTTTTTGCTCATGGCCTCGTAGTATTTCTCATTGAGCTGATTGACTTGACCCTGGTAGGAATCCATCAAGGTTTCCAGCTTTAGCATTTCTTTGCTATCCTGTGAGCCTTCAATTTGGAGGCTGTTGGGGTCGGAAAAGTTGAACTTGACGTCCACATTCTCTTTGTAAAGCGCCAATTTGACTATCCGCTGACCATACAGGTTCAATTCGTAAAACGTTGGGGTTCCAATGGAATCAAATTCAAAGGTGAAATCTCCGTTTGACTTGATTTCCAACGTATCCAACACCTTGGGTCTACTGTCTGTGTATTGGGATAGCACCACCACTCCTTCTGGAGCATTTTGTAGATTCCCGGTGATGACCACCTTGCCAGCATCTGAATCCGATCCTCCACAGGAGAATAGGGCCAAGGTGGCACTCACTAAAATTCCTAACATAAATTTTCTCATCGTTTAATTCGCTAATAAATCCGTTATAAGTTGGGTGGCTACTTTTGGGTCTGCCTTCCCCTTTGATTTTTTCATCAATTCCCCCATAAAAAAGCCTAGCAGGCCTTTTTTTCCAGATCTGTACTCAGATACCTTGCCTGGATTTTCAAGCAATACTTCTTTTGCCAACGGCAGTAAAAAGCTTGCATCACTTTCCTGGATCAGGTTAAGCCTTTGCGCAATGGATAGAGGTGTAACATCCGGATGCAGCAAAAGTTCAGGGAAAATCTTCTGAGACGCAACAGAGAAGGATACCTGCCCTTCCTCAACTAGGGCGATCAACTGAGCCATCGCCTCCACCCCTATTGGAAAATTTAAATAGGTAGTTCCCGTCTCTTTCAAATAGGACTTGATGGGGCCCATCATCCAATTGGAAGCGGCTTTGTAATGCACAGTTTGTGCACAAAGGGCCTCAAACCAGCCTGCTACCTCTTTGGTTTCTGTCAATAATGCGGCATCATACCTAGGTAACCCATATACTTCTCTAAACTTGCGATACAAGTCTCGAGGCAATGCTGGCAATTCAGCTCTTACTTTTTCAATCCATTCTTCAGAAAGGATAACCGGAGGCAAGTCAGGCTCAGGAAAATACCGGTAATCATTCAATTCCTCCTTGGTGCGCATACTCGCCGTAAAGCCCCCGTCTGCATCAAAAGTTCGCGTTTCAGATACAATATCCTGCTCTACTTCAAGCAAGCCTACTTGGCGCTCGTATTCAAAATCAATGGCACGACCCAGGTTGCGGAAGGAATTCATGTTTTTAACTTCTACCTTTTTTCCTAAGGTTTCTGTACCCCGAAGCCTCACGGACACATTGGCATCACAGCGTAGGGATCCTTCTTCCATGTTGCCATCGCAAATCTCCAAATACATGACCATTTTTCGGATCTCTGCTAAAAATACTACCGCTTCCTCGGCAGAACGAAGGCAGGGTTCGGTCACCAATTCAATCAATGCGGTACCCGCCCGATTGTAATCAACCATACTTTCTTCCCGTTCTGGAGAATGGATCAATTTACCAGCATCCTCCTCCAAATGAATTCGATTCAGTTGAATCTCTCGCTCAGTGCCATCCTCCAAAGTCAGGGTAACATTGCCCCCTACACAGATTGGCTCCTTGTCCTGCGTGATTTGGTATCCCTTGGGTAGATCTGGATAAAAGTAATTCTTGCGATCAAAACTGCTTTTTCTGCTTATTTGGGAT
>JAXISU010000390.1:0-2553 GCA_034680425.1 Cyclobacterium sp. | reverse complement strand
TTGGAGATGCCAAACCCGGCAATTTTCTGCGTGCTTTGATTGATGGCCACCACATTGGCATAGGCAATAGGCCGATTGAGGCTATCCAACACGAGCCCCGTCAGCGGCTTGGTTTGTGCCATGGAGGCCCCGGCAAGCAAGCAGAAGCAAGCGAGCAAACTTATTCTTTTGAAAAGTAGCATCAACAAGACGGTTGAATAAGGTGAAGTAAACCAGAATCCCGGTTTTCTTTAAAGATAGCCTTGGACTTGGAATTAATTTCCTATTCGAATTTCCATTCTGTTACCGCTTCCAGGTTTGCCTTGGTAGCGGTTCATCATTTGCTTCATTCCCTCTTCCTCAATTACACGAAACTCGGCTTGGGTCATCTCTTTTCCTTTGGATGGACGCTCGATGACCACAGGATCGGCGGAAGGATTCAATTCAATTTTCTCGCAGATGAGCGTTCTTCCTTGATTTTGAACCTCCAAAATCAAACCAGGAAGGCCATAGTAATTTTCAGGTCCATGGGAAACGGGGATTTCAGGAGTAAACCATACGGTCACTTGTAGCATATCTTTCACATTCTCCATTTCAGTCATTCCCGTTGAAAAACGTCTTGAATCGACAATTTTGGTGAAGCTCGCCTTTTGAGCAGTGTAGTTGCCTATTTTTTTCGTTTCTTCAGAAAGCTCCCATTCGAAAGGTTCCGCCTTATCTTTAATCAAGTATTCCTTGCCCATCATCTCTTGTTCTTGGAGGTAATTTCCAGCGGCATCTTTATACAATGTGGACCCTTCTCCACTAGTGGCTACCATAAAAACAGCTCCACCTGCAGAAGCAGTGGCCGGTCCACCGCCCAAACTTTCTTCTTTCTTCCAAGTAGACTCGGTTTGGCTAAAGGAAAGCACATAGTTTTGCTCCATTTGCTTCTTGAGCGAAGCCTGAATTTGCGCCATTTGCTCAGGAGCCATCTTGGTAGAATCCATTTTAATGGAGAAATTGGAGGAAGACTTGTAATAGGCCCTGCCTGTAAATCCTTGGGCAAAAGCGGTCTGAATACTAAGACCTAAGCATAGAAAAAATGCTAGAAGTGTGAACGTACGTTTCATAGTGATGTGATTTTTACCTTACAAAAGAAGTAAAGAGAATTCAAAGCACGCGTTAAGCACTGTTAACGTGTGTTAATTTCAATTTTTTGATTGGCCAATTTGGTTAAAAAAAATCCTATAAAGAAGAGCTAATGGCCCGCCTCTCTAGGATTTTTTATAAGAAGCTGTAGTTAGGGAGCTTCTTTTTTACCTCTTGCCAATAAAGCAATGACGACAGCAACCACTGCAGCATGCACGGCATAGTTTTCACCAAAGGCAAACCAAATCCCAAGTGCTACTGCTTCACAGGCGAGCAGGCTGATGAAGAAAATGCCTATCTTAGAATTCATCACCAGGCCCAATCCAAAAATTCTACAATCCCCTGGTAGACGGATCCAGTAACAGCTCCACCCACAATTGCTCCACCATAAGCCACCTGCCCAGGACCCACAAACGCGTTCACCGCCCATGCACCCGCAGCGCCTGCAACCCCTCCAGCCACATCTGCTTTCACAATGTTGCCCGCAGGGCCTGTTTTATAAGACTGTTGCGAAGTTCCACTGGGCCCAAGCTGCTCCCAGTTCACATAATTTTCGGTCCAGTAGGTATAGGAGTGGCTCGCAATGGAAGTAGCGGAATACAGTAGGACTAACTCTCGATCGCTCAAGTCTTTTTCTAATGCGATAGTCTCTTCCAAAATCTTGATTCCTTGGTGAACACTGGAATCTCCAAAAGCCTCCACCGAAAGAATGGCATCCAACTTTCCCAAATAGGATTTTACTTTTTCCCCAAGCTCCAAGCTTTCGGGGTTAACCTGTTGTCGGGTAAACTGATGTTTGGAACTTACAAAAAGTTGCTTGGTGTAGGCCACCCCAATGGCATTCATACTAGCCGGGTACTTGGTGTTGGATTCTTGCTCGGCAATCAAAAATTGCTCCACAGCTTGTTTATTGGACACCATCGATTTACGCCCCATTGAATTTTGATTTGCTACAAGGAATTCGAAGGCATCTTGGAGCTTTTCGTTGTGCTCAACCCCAATAAATTGAAGTTCTGCAGCTTGAATAGTGGGAATTTCAGGAGCGGGTTCTTGATGACAGGCTTGAATAGGAAATGTCAATCCAAGAAAAAAAAGAAAATTTCTAAAAGTGGTCTGCATGATGGAAAGTGGTTAAATGAAAAATAAGTTGTGTAGAAGAAAAAGAAATAGTGCTACCCAAACGCTTAGCCAAATCTGACTAACAGAGGAGGAAGCAAATGACTGGGGCGGTTAAAAAATGCCCCAATCGACTCGTGAATAGATTTAAAAATAGTTTATTCATAAAAATTAAATTAAAGAATATAAAGAAAACCAAAAAGGGAGGGGGGGGCTCACCAGACAACCACACGTCCAAGCCATCTTCTTCCATTACTTCATTTATCTCGGCCTTAACTAGCTGCCGTGAAAGGGAAACACAAGAGGTCAACTCCTCCAGGGCTGTCT
>JAXISU010000389.1:0-2571 GCA_034680425.1 Cyclobacterium sp. | reverse complement strand
GAGGAGGCTGTTCCTACCTCTTCAAATCACAAAAAACCAAAGAAGCATTCACTACCACAACGGGAGGTTGTAATAGCTGAAGGGGTAGATGTTGAGGCAGAAAGTTCGAGACGAAATGCGAGGCAGCAGTTTTATGAACAAACCGAGGCTACCATTGAGCCTACACTCGCTGCACGGCCCAAGTTTTATGAACTTCCTCAGGAAAATCGTAATCCTTATGCGGACCTGTTAAAGAACCCCAAATCTATTCGAGATGCAGTTATTGTAAGTGAAATCCTCAAACCCAAACATTTTTAAGGATTTTTCAAACCTTTTTCTTTCAAAATAGTTGATTACTTGAGAGTTATAAATTTTTTCTAAATCACTATTGAAATGAAAAAAGATCAATTTTTACAATCGGGCAGTCTTTCTGAATCCAGAAGACAATTTTTGGAAAAAGCAGGATTAGCTACTGTACTAAGTACTTTCGGAGTCGCCTTTTTTACTTCTTGTGTAAGCTCAGAGGAGCCCGACGATACTACTACGCCGCCAAATACAACCGCTCCCAATGGAATTACCATTTCAGGAAATACGGTACAGGTGAATCTCACTATTCAAAACAAGCTAGCCGCTTCAGGAGGTTGGTTGTTAATCACTTCTGCCAAAACGTTGGTAGCAAATCTCAATGGTGCCTATGTGGCTTTGACATCGGTATGTACCCACTCTGGTTGTTTCGATAGTTGGTCATTCACCAATAGTCAATTTACCTGCACCTGTCACAATTCCATTTTTGATACCGCAGGAAAAGTGGTGCAAGGCCCGGCTGGCCAGCCTTTAGATGTTTATAGCACTTCTGTTTCAGGTTCTACACTCACGATCAACAAGTAAGATCTTGTCCTGATCGGTTTCTGTGTTTGGTTCAAATTCATTCTTGGTCTCAATTCTTCATGGATTGAGGCCTTTATTTTTATCTCAAATTAATTGACAAATAGTGTCAAATTTTAGTTTGATAATTTCCATCCTCTTATTTTTGGACACTAATCGTCAAAAACACCATGGCCAAATCTAGTCCTATTGAGCAGCAAAAGATTTTACGAGTATTTAAGTTAATCAACCTCTTGCAAGGCACCATTGGCAAGCCTGTACACCGCCTTGCGGAATTGTTGCAAACTGACGAGCGGACGATTTACAGGTACTTCAAACTTTTGGAAGCCTTGGGATTTGTGGTGGTAAAGGAATTTAGCAAGTATAAAATCCAAGAGCGCCCAGAGTACCTTCCCAAACCTAGCAGTACCACTACTTTTTCCGCTGAGGAAAACCAATGGCTCAGCACGCTCTTGGAAACGCAGGGAAAAGGAAATGCGCTTAAAGATGCGGTAGTCCAAAAGTTGAACCTCCAATCAGAAGTTCAACTGAGTACAGAAGACTTGTTCAAGGCAAATCTTGGGCGCATGGTGGATCTAATTGCTCAGGGAATCACCCAGAAGAAGCAAGTTTGGATCAAGGATTACTATTCCCTGCGTAGCGATACGGTATCAGATCGCTTGGTGGAGCCCGTTGGATTTACTTCCGATTACGAGCACATTCATGCCTTTGAACTGGAGAGTCAAACCATGAAAATGTTTAAAGTGGAACGGATGGGAGAGGTGGTCATCGCTTCTGAAGGATGGAAATTTGAATCCGCCCATGAACTTCCAGAGCAAGCCTTGTTTGGATTTACAGGAAAGGGAAAGATTCACATCAAACTCAAACTCAGCAAGAAGGCCTACCAATTGATGGTCGAAGAGTATCCCACTGCCCGACCATTTATCCAAATCAAAAATCGAAATCACTACTATTTTGAAGGGGAGATTCCGCACTTGCCTGGCTTAGCTCGATTTATTCTGGGGCTACCTGGAGAAATCAAGGTAGAGGAGGGGAATGAACTCAAAGCCTATCTAGCAGAGCAAATCCAAAAGGGCTTTTATTGACCCTAGTTCAAAACAGAATTCCTTAGGCTTGGTGCTCTTCTCGAAGCAGGTCGTTGATGGTTTTTACGGGATTGAAAGTGACTAAGGGCACTTCCACAAAAAGAGTGTTCCAGTTCGCCATTGCCCCATTCCACAATCCAGGCAGTTCCAAGGCTTTTAGCACCTTTCCACTTTTTGATTTTTCGGTGATAAATCCCGTATTCATGTCTCGGAAGTGAAGCAGGTCAAAGGCCTGGCCACGGTAATCGCGTGTACCACAGACCAAATCCACAGGATTGAAATGGGTAGATGCTTGAAAATGCTGTTTGGATGCGGAGTCATTC
Organism: Cyclobacterium sp.; assembly: GCA_034680425.1. Classification (GTDB taxonomy): domain Bacteria; phylum Bacteroidota; class Bacteroidia; order Cytophagales; family Cyclobacteriaceae; genus Algoriphagus. The sequence continues at coordinate 299 of JAXISU010000389.1, read as the reverse complement.
AAATCAATTTGGGCAGTTTCCAGGATTTGAAGGGATTGGGTGCCGTCTTTTTCATGGATCCAAAAAGGACCTCCTCCTGGTTCACCGGTATTTTTCACCATTCCACATACCCGAATTGGGCGATTCAATTTGGCTTGAAAAAACGCCGCTTGCTCCGCTAGGTTAGCGTTCTGGATTCCCGCTGGTACAATTCCTCCCAAATCCGATACATAAACTTCTTGCGCTTTCCTTACCGACTGAGAAGTCACTTCTTCAAGTGCTTTTAAGGCCTCAAATACGCGAGATTGCACTTCCAACAG
>JAXISU010000388.1:0-2593 GCA_034680425.1 Cyclobacterium sp. | reverse complement strand
CTTTCAGGATGGCTTGCAAGGCCTCTTTTCGGTTGGGTAAGTAGGCCCTTTTTGCATAGGGGGCAAGTTTTTCAATTTCAAATTGATTTCCTCGATTTTCAATTAATTGAACCCCAGACCAATACATACTTTAGAGCGTCCTTACGGAAGTAGTGCCTACGGCAACTATTTTTTCAGAGTGGCTGAGGAGCTTTTCAATGGTTTCCCGTTTGATTTCTAATTGCTCGCTGTGCATGGGATGTTCTTCCACCGTTTGCACTTTGATAGGCTGGAAGGTTCCGGCACTCACATGAAGCGTCAATGCGGCTTCCTGGATTCCTCTTTTTCGTAAAGCCGCAAATACCTCGTCTGTAAAATGAAGCCCTGCAGTTGGTGCCGCTACCGCTCCTTCTTTTTCAGAGTAGACCGTTTGGTACCGAGATTTATCGTTTTCTTCTGCTTTTCGATTCAAGTAAGGCGGGAGGGGAGTTTCGCCGCAGGCTTCGACCAGGTCTACAAATGCGATTTCCGCATCATTCCATGAAAATTCAACCTGCATCAATTCCTTGCTCACCAGCCGCGCATTAAGGATGACCTCTTTTGCATCTATCTGAATGATCCCTTGAAGGGTTTCTTCATCTTTCCACTTTTTCAGGTTGCCAATCATGGTTTCCCAGATCACTGGCTTTTTGGAAGTCATGATTTCGGACATGATCCGGGAGGGAGCGGTTGGATGCAATAAAAATACCTCAATCCGTGCCCCAGTTTGCCGTTGGAAGATTAAGCGAGCAGGAATTACCTTGGTATTGTTGTAAACTAGGAGGCAATTCGCATCTAAAAGGTCTGGAAGATCAAAAAAATGTCGGTGATGTATCGTTCCTCTTTTGTATTCCAAAAGCTTGGAGCTATCCCGTTTTTCTAAAGGGAATTTAGCAATTCGTTCTTCTGGTAAAGTATATTCGTACGCTTTAAGATCAATACTCGGTATTTCCATAACTAGAGGCAATTGGTCGGCAAATATAGTCAACTCGTTTAACCCTTTTCGTTTACTTTTGGTTACACTTCCATGACTTTACCTGTGAGCCTTGAATTTTCATACCTGAAACGAACCCTTCAATTCCGATTTGAGGCGGGCACCTCTCGTGGGGTGATGCGGACTCGGGATGTTTATTGGATTAAGGTGCATCGAAAAGGAGACTTGGATCAGGTAGGCTGTGGTGAAGCAGCTCCTTTATCGGGTTTGAGCCCAGATTTTGGGACTGATTTTGAAGGCCAATTAAAAGGTATCTTGCAGCAAGCAAGTGCTCGAACCTGGGATTTGGCGGAGGAAAGTTGCTTGCAACAGGTGAGCGAACTGGTTCCTTTTTCCCTTCCATCCATTCGTTTTGGATTGGAAACTGCCCTTCTTGATTTGGGAAAAGGAGGCAGGAAACGAATTCTAGCCAATGCATTTTTTGACCAAGGCACACCCATACCGATCAATGGGCTGATTTGGATGGGAACGAGGGAATTTATGCTCCAGCAGATTCACCAAAAATTAGGAGAAGGATATTCCTGCCTAAAAATGAAAATTGGAGCCATTGATTTTGACCAGGAACTTGAATTGCTTCAGTTCATTCGCCAACAAAAAAATGCGGATGAACTTACCCTGCGAGTAGATGCCAATGGTGCCTTTTCCGTACAAGAAGCACTTTCTAAACTGGAGCAGCTGCAGGATTGTGACCTCCATAGCATCGAGCAACCCATCCGAGTAGGGCAGTGGGAAGCCATGCGGGAGTTAGCCAAGCAAAGCCCCATCCCCATTGCCTTAGATGAGGAATTAATTGGCAGATCCAACAAAGAGGAGGTACTGAATTTTATTCAACCCCAGTTTATCATTTTGAAGCCTAGCCTGGTAGGTGGGATTTTAGAAACCCGGGAATGGATTCGCTTGGCCGAGGAAATGGGGATTGGTTGGTGGATGACTTCTGCGTTGGAAAGTTCCATTGGTCTCAATGCCATCTCCCAACTTACTTCCACTTATCTGCCTAGCCTTCCGCAGGGATTGGGTACGGGTAAATTGTATCACAACAACCTTGAATCCCCATTGCTGGTGCAATCTGGAGAAATTCAGTACCAACAGGACGGAGCTTGGGAAACACCCAGCTAATTTTTTCTAAGATTCTACTGCTTATTCGAGGACCTTTTTCACGATTTTCCGTTTGATCACAACCACGCAAAACCAGGAAAAGTAAGCTGCAAGCACGCCTACTACAGCACCAAAAAAAAGATCTAAAGGATAGTGGACTCCGAGGTAAATTCGGGTATAGCTCACTACTAGGGCATAGAGAAACAACCAAGCGATGGCCTTTTGCTTTTTACCCAATTTGAGGGTTAAGAAGGTAGCTAAGCCAAAAGTATTTGCAGCATGGGAAGATGCGAAGCCATACAATCCACCACATCGCCCATACAAGTGGAGCATTCCTTCCCAGCGTGGGTCGTGGCAGGGGCGCAGTCGCTCAAAGTAGGGTTTCATCAAGCCTGAACTCACCTGATCAGCCAAGAGAATAGTGAGCATGACACCGCCTAGAATCCATGCCGTATTTTTCGGATCAGTCCGGTAGATCTTGTAGAG
>JAXISU010000387.1:0-2593 GCA_034680425.1 Cyclobacterium sp. | reverse complement strand
TTTTTAGGAGTCCAGATCCATCTGGGCCAATATTTTGGTAATCTTATCCTCCACAGACTCTGAAGAAAGACTCGTTCGACTCAACCGATCTACCAAAATCGGGAATGAGAAGGGGGTAAGTTGACTCGGATAGCGCACCTGAATGGACTGCCTATTGATTTTTCGAACGGCTTCAATGAGCAGTTCCTGCTCCATTTGTTGGTTTAAGACCTCAGCACGCGCTTGCTTCAGCAGGAGGTTGTCTGGTTCATAGTCCTCGAACACTTGAAACAACAAGCCTGAATTGGCCTGAATGTGTTTAAAGCTGGTAGGCTTGCCTGGATAGCCTTGAAAAACGAGCCCTGCGATACTGGCAATTTCCCGAAACTTACGTTTGGCGAGTTCACTTTCATTGATACAATGCAAGATATCCTCCTCCAAATGTTCTAGGCTAAATAGATCCTCTTCCAGGAGTTCCTCAATGTCAAGCTGCACATCCGAAAACAATTCAAAGCCATAATCATTCATTGCCATGCTGAAGGATACGGGGAGCCGCTGTGCGATGCGGTAAGCCAGCAAGGCGCTGAGGAGTTCGTGCACCATTCGGCCTTCAAAGGGGTAGAAAAAGAGATGAAACCCTTCGCGGGTTTGCAAAGACTCAATCAAAAACGTTTGGGCATCGGGAACCAAGGAAAGCTGCTGCTGCAGATCCAAAATCGGTAAAACCTGCCGCACTTCTTCAGAACGCACAATCCCCTGGTTGTATGCTTTGAAGATTTCCTGGATTTGCTGGGAAAGTTTGGAAGAAAGGGACATGCGAGCACCCATCCAGCTGACTACTTGATTTGCTTTTTTCGTGGTCACCTGCACCACAGCATCCAAGCCTTTCACATAGAGCAGTTCCAAGTTTCTCCCCGCAAAATAGAAGCGATCACCCACCTTTAATTTGGCAATGAAGTATTCTTCCACCGTCCCTAAATAGGCTCCATTTTTAAATTTCACCTTCATGGACACATCACTGACGATGGTGCCCATGCTCAGGCGGTGCTTCATCGCAATTTTCTTGTTCTTCACCCGATACATCCCGTCTTCTTCTACGACCACTTTTAAAAAGTCATCGTAACTCCCCAGGGAACTCCCTCCTTTGGTGATGAATTCCAGGATCCACTGGTATTCTTCGGGACTAAGTGCTGCGTAGGACTCCGTCTTTTTAATGATTTCATAAAGCGAGTTGGGTTCAAACCCTTCACCCACAGCAAGGGTCACGAGGAACTGAATCAATACATCGTAGGGGAGTGAGGGAGGGAATTGGGATTCCAAGTCATCTTGTTCGATTGCATGACGCAAGGCAGCCGCTTCAATCAATTCCAGGGCATTGGTTGGTACAAAAAATACCAGAGAAGGTAGCCCAGGTTGGTGGCCTGCTCTGCCTGCACGCTGCACAAATCGGGATACCCCCTTGGGGCTTCCAATTTGAATCACTCGGTCCACAGGGCGAAAGTCCACTCCAAGATCTAAACTCGAGGTGCAAACCACTACCTTAAGGATGCCTTCGTGCAGGGCGTTTTCTACCCAAGTGCGGATCTGGCTATCCAAAGATCCGTGGTGCATGGCCATCCATCCTGCCCAATCGGGTCTGACTTCCAGAATTTTTTGGTACCACATCTCCGTTTGGGAGCGGGTGTTGGTAAAGACCAACACGGAGTTCCCTTCCTCGATGGTTTGGATTACCTGGTCTATCATGCGAATTCCTAGATGTCCTGACCAGGGGTATTTTTCTATTTCTTCCGGAAATAGGGAGGTGATCCGAATCTCTTTTTTAACCTTGGCCTTGATGATGTGGAGCGGTAACTCGTTGCCCAATAAGGTTTTTGCCGCTTGTTACAAATTGCCCAGTGTAGCGGAGATCGCCCAGCGCATAAATGGATGTTGACATTTCGCTTGCAAGTAGGCGAGAGCCAATTGTACCTGTACGCCGCGCTTGTTGCCTACCAATTCATGCCATTCGTCTACCACCACACAGCGTAGATTTTCGAAAAGGGCTTCAGTTTCCTTTTGGGATAGGAGGATGTGCAGCGTCTCCGGAGTGGTAATTAGGCATTCAGGAGGATTTCGCTTGAAACTCGCTCGAGTCTTGGCATCCGTATCTCCATTTCGCACCGCCACGGTCCAAGGCAACCCAAGCCCGTCGCATGCTTCCTGCATCGCTTTTTGTAAATCTTGGGCAAGGGCTCTTAGTGGGGTTACCCAAATGATCTGCAGCCCATTTTTTTTGGATTTTTGCCAGTCGGTAGGATTATTTTGAATGTAGTTCAAAAGTACCCCGAACCAGAGGGCGAATGTTTTTCCAGAACCTGTGGGAGCATTGAGTAATCCTGATTTTCCGTCCAAATAATCACTCCAGGCTTCCATTTGAAAGGGGAAGGGGGTCCATCCTTTTTGGTGGAAGTAATCCAACCCTGGTTTTAGGCGAGCATCTTCCATATCAGGGTAGCAGCGCCTTTAGATCAGCCAGGTTGTTGGCCTGATCGATGGTTTTGTCCTTGCGCCAGCGGGCGATTCTTGGGAAGCGCACAGCCACTCCACTTTTGTGTCGTGGACTTGCTTGGATGCC
>JAXISU010000386.1:0-2604 GCA_034680425.1 Cyclobacterium sp. | reverse complement strand
CCATCCAATTTCCCCTCTCCGGCTTGAATGCCGTATTTGTCGGTTTCCTTGCGATTCAAACTCCGGCCAAAGCCTTCAGCGCTTTCCGCCAGTTGGTTGGCATGCCCCACAAAGGCATCCGCTATGCTGCCGAGCAGCTGCTTCCATTTGGAATTGGGGAAGTAGGTACCTCCATAAAAGGGCTTCTGGTTGGGCATCAAGAAAACATTCAATGGCCAACCTCCTTGGAGTCCCATGGCCTGCACGGCATCCATGTAGATATTGTCCAGGTCAGGACGCTCCTCGCGGTCGATTTTGATGCAGACAAAATGGGCGTTCATGAGAGCCGCCGTTGAAGCATCTTCAAAACTTTCTTTTTCCATCACATGGCACCAATGGCAGGCCGAGTAGCCGATAGATACTAGGATGGGTTTGTTTTCTGATATGGCTCGCGTCAAAGCCTCAGGACCCCAGGGGTACCAATCCACGGGATTGTGCGCGTGTTGAAGGAGGTAGGGACTTTGGGAATGAAGCAGTCGATTTGCGGACATGGTAACTATTGGTTGAACCCAGAGCGCTTAGTGCTGCAGTCTGGATTTTACGTCTTGGATTTCTACAGAAAAATCAACTTCTCCCTGCATTCGTTCGAGTTTGCCTAGCAAATTTTGGAGAAACTTCCGGTGCGCTTCGGAATCTGGATTGAAGGAACGGTGTGCCAGTTCGAGCTGTATTTTTTGAATTTCGGCTACTTTTTGCTGGGTTTCTGGGCTGAAACTAAACTGCTGCCATTTTTCCCAGATGTAGTTCTCCGCTTCCTCTGAGGGATGCACCAGGTCCGATTTGTAGAAGCGGTAATCGCGAAGCTCATCTACCATAATCTCGTAGGCAGGGAAGTAAGTGACCGCCTCTAGCTGTTGCTCCAACTGCGCACAGAGCACGCGTAGCAGGCTTTTGCTCAACTGGTTTTCAGAAATCCCATCTTTGGTATGGCGAACAGGGCTGAGGGTTAGAATGATACGAAGATTTGGATGCAGCTGAGTCAGGAATCTTAAAACCGGTCTTAGCCCATTTTCCAATTCTTCTAGGGAGGAAAGTTTCTTTTCAAAGAGTGCTGCTGGCTGTTTGTGGCAGTTAGCCACTCGCCTATATTCCCGATGAGTATAAATCCACGCGGTACCTAGGGTAAGTACCAGGTGGGTGGCCTCTTTCAGGGAATGATGCAAGGCGAGCATTTGGCGGGTGTAGTTTTCTTCCAATTCGGTCCGAGTGACACCCTTCACGTCAGAATGGGCTCCAAAATGTACAAAAACACCTTCCCGCTCCACGACGCCTAATGGATCCATTTGTGCTGCAGGAATGCCTTGTTTGAGGAGATCGGCCAAGTTGAGCGGATGAAAAAGCGTCCCAAAGGGATTGATCAGTACCTCAAATTTTGCTGCTTGCATCTTGCTGCCGATGGTTTGTGCAAAGCAAGAGCCCAGGCTCACCACCTTGGAGCTGTGGCTGATGGGAAAAGGAGAAGCAGGAATGGGAAAATCAATCGACCAACGCATGGGGTGAAGATACTACTAGATTTTTTTCAAGAAGGATATTTTTCCTTCATAAAATGGAAGGACTGTCTGATAAGTTCACGTAGGACAGTTTCATTCACATCCGAAAGCTTCTTGATGTAAACGCAGGAAGCCCCTGTTTTATAGCGGCCAAGTTGGGCAAAAAGGCTCTCGAACTTTGCTTCCATGCAGGCCATTAAATAGAGAGAAATAGCTGCCTTTCTGGGAGAAAAGCCAGCAATCAGAAATTCCCCTTTTCTACCGCTTGGGTACTGGTACTTGTAGGTACCAAAGCCTACAATCGACTCCCCCCACATCACGGCTTTCTCTCCGGTCTCTTCTTCCATGATTTTTTTGAGCGCCATCGCATCTTCTCTCATTTCGGGAGAATCGGTGGAGAGCAAATACGCATCTACGGAAGCAGCTGTGGGTTGGGTCTTGTTTTCAGCCATGGTCAGATTTGATAAAGTTCGATCGGCAGCTCATCTGGGTCCGAAAAAAAGGTGAATTTCTTCCCTGTATGTTCATCCACCCGAATAGGTTCTACCTTAATTCCTAAGTTAGTCAAAGTTTCTACTTCCTTTTGAATATCCGCTACGGCAAAAGCCAAATGTCTAAGTCCACAGGCCTCCGGTCCAGTAACTCGGCTCGGAGGATCGGGAAAGGAAAAAAGCTCGATCAGGTAGGTTCCGTTGAGTTCCAAATCCAATTTGTAGGAACGTCTTTCGGCTCGGTAAACTTCCTGAATCGGTTTGAATCCAAGGATTTGGGTGTAGAATTTTTTAGAAATAGCATAATCCGAGCAGATAATTGCGATATGGTGGAGCGCTGAAAGTTGGAGCATACTTCTTAAAGGGGCTTGGTTAAAATTCTTACGAGGAACTAGAAGCAAGATATAGCCATTTAACGAGAACCTTGACTAGTTGGAATCCTGGCCTAATCCCTTTTTAGAAAAAATTTATGAATTGCAAGTGATGTGATTTTACTTTTTCAAAGGTGATTCTGTTCCCAAATCCCCTCCCGCAATTCTGCGGGTTTTAAGAATTTGTTAAGACTATCTCCATGAAGCCCTTTG
>JAXISU010000385.1:0-2604 GCA_034680425.1 Cyclobacterium sp. | reverse complement strand
TTCCCCAAGAGTACTTGCTCCAAATCAAAGGAAGAATTGCCCAGTCTTGAGCATTTCACTAGGGCCTCCACCTGATCTGTCAAGTGAATGGGGCGAATGTAGTCGATCTCGATTCTACCCACTACGGTGCCCACATCTAGCACATCCCAACCAGCTACTTGATACAAAAAAACCGCCCTGGCGTGCTCAAAATAACTAAAGTAAACTCCATTGTTGACATGGAGGTAGCCATCAATATCAGAAAATCGAAGTTGGATCGGGGTAGTAAATGAAAATTCAGCACGGAGCTGAGGAATAGAAAAACTGCGCATTAACGTAAAATTTCGGAGGTACTTGTTTTTTCAAGCATTCGCAAGATGGAGGGATTGTAGCCGATCAGATCAATCACGGCATCAAAGGTAACCCAGGCCAAGGAGATGCTCTCGTCACTGCGTACCAAGGGCTCTTGGAGATCAGCTTCAATCAGGTAGCGAACATCGAAGTGAAAATGCTCTGCCACATGGGGTCGCTCGGGTATGATGTGCTTGTCCAAATCAAAAATAGCCGTATCTACAAACTGTAGGGAGGTCAGACCGCTTTCTTCTCGAGCTTCTTGCATCGCTACTTCTAAGAGATTTTCGTTCCCATCGGCATGTCCACCCAGCTGCAGCCATCTTCCCAGCTTTCGGTGAAGGGTCAACAGGGTATGCGTTCGCTCTTTGTTGACTATCCAAGCGGAGGCAGTAAAATGCCCGGCAGTTCGCTCTCTGGAATACGCCAGTGGATCTTCCGTAAGGGCCAGGAAATCGGGCACAAATTGATTTTCCTCTTCGTAAGGACTGCGGTATGCACTCAATTGAGTTTGTAGGGTAATTCTATCCATGTTAGGGTCTTTCAAATAACCGATCCATCAATTCATCAAAGGGTTTGGCGTCGTAATACAATCGGTCAGAATACACGGAAGCAAGTAGTTTGAAGTAGCTGGGTTGCTGATTGATTCGGATTTTTTCTAGGGAAATGTTGCCATACAATTGGCTGATCAATTCTCCTTCTTGGGGAAGTTGAAGCGGGGGTTTGAAGTAAAATTTCTCCGTCTCCTTTACCTGTTCATTGACCTCCTCCAGCTTCCGATCCAAACTTACTTGTTCGTACCCCAAAGCTATAATCCGTCTACTTAATCCCAAGAAAAGAAGGGAAAAAGAATTTGAATCAAGGGGTGGGCCGTAGCTGAGGGCAAAGCCATTGGCATAGACTGAGGTAAACACATGTACCTCGGGACTCTCGTTGATTTGCGCTCGCTTGTAATGGTAATTCCGGTAAACCAAGTCGTAAAGCGCTTTGGAATCTTCGGAATGACCCCATGCTTCTAGCTCCTGGAGATCCTTTTCTTTTACTGAAAAATTCTCCTTCACCGACAAGGCTTGATTGCTGGCCTTTGGCGGGAAGATTTTTTTCAATAAGTCATCAAAGAAATCAGGCATCTCGATTTAGGTTATATTTTCCTCCCTCTCCTGCTACCACCTTTCCTTCCTCCACCAACTGGCGCAGACACTTCAGATGGGCAGCAGAGGCTGGTTTTTGGAGCTGCTCAAAAAGCTCCTCCTCAGTTAACGCCTCACCCAGGGCTAAAGTTTGTAAAAGGAGCTCTTTAAACTTGTTTTCCGCCTCTAGTGGAAGGCTAGCCTTTTTTTGTTCCACACAGTAATCACAGACTCCACAAGTTTCATCACAAGACTCACCAAAGTAGGTTTGGATAAATTGGGTACGACAAATTCGGGTTTGATGGGCATAAGCCACCATTTGTGTAGCCTTATGCAAGGTAAGTTCACGCCGCAAGGTAATCCGCTTGAAATTCAGCGGAAGGGTAGCCGCATCGTAGCGTTCGGTCAGAAACGTAAGCTGTGGACGATCCTTGCGCGGTTCGTAGTCCAATACCTCCATTTTGGCGAGCTGCAGCAAGGCCTTCGTCAATTCTGCTTCCGGTAGGCCCGCTGCTTTGGCAAGCTTGGCTTCTTGAATGTTGAAGTATTCGGAAAAAAGATTTCCTCCGTATGTTCGAAGTAGTATTTTGATGACGGGGTCCAATTTGGCCTGTTGGATTTGGACCTCATACAAAAGTTGGGGATTGACCAAAAAGCGTGCACGTGAGGGCGCAAAAAAACTTTCGTTGAGTGCGAGCAGTCCCTCCTCTTCCAGCACCTTGAGTGCATAAAAGGTGTCTAGCACCGGGAGCTGGTAGGTGTTGGTAAAATCGGAAAGCTCAAAATCATGGCTTCGATAGGACTGGGTTCCTATGGCCAATTGAAAATAGTTGGCGAGGCATTGATACACCCTCCTTAGAAATTCTATGGGAGGATAGACTAGGGCTGCTCGGTCTAGCAGCTGCTCGAAATCCTGCTCATTGGTAAGGAGCACGGCATAGGCTTTTTGTCCATCTCTACCTGCCCTACCCGCTTCCTGGTAATAACTTTCTAGATTTTCGGGCAAATCTGAATGAAGGACCACCCGTACATCTGGCTTGTCTATCCCCATTCCGAAGGCATTGGTGCTGACCATGATCCGCACCTGATTGGATTTCCAAGCCTCTTGCTTGGCCGAACGATCCGACCCAGTCATGCCTGCATG
>JAXISU010000384.1:0-2610 GCA_034680425.1 Cyclobacterium sp. | reverse complement strand
CGAGTAGGTGCCAAAAAATGCTAGCTGTAGGACAAAACAAATCAGATTCACTAGCTAAAAACTAGAATTTGAGGAAAATGAAAAGGTGAATTCCCCAATTAAACTCTTCGAAGAGACATAAAATCAATTTATGATTTAGTAATTTACCGGGAAATAGAACCTCCAACTTATGGAAATCTCAGGAACCTACTTTTTAATTGGTTTGGCCATCGGCTGGATCATTTACTACTCCAAGAAGAAAAAAACAAGCACCCCCAAGGCCAAGGCTTCAGCCAAGCCTAGGGCCGCAGCAGCTTCTAAACCAAGCACCAAAAAGCCCGCCACCAAAAAAGGAGGTCAGACCCCAAAAAAGGGAGCAGGAGAAATTGAACTTCTTGGGGGCATAGGCAATACTAGTAGTAAACCTCCCCAGTCATCCGCGCCTCTTGAAGTATCTGATTTTGATCTACTTCAGGCAACACAGCAGAAAATGAAGGAGGGCAACAAACTAGAGGCCGTAAAATTTGTGATGAACCGCACGGGCTGGGGATTGAAAAAAGCCAAGGACTATTGCGACAAATTGGAAGAGCAAAATCGTGCTGCAAAAAAAGGAGAGAAAGCCACTGTTGCATCGACAGGGCTCAGCAGCGATCTAGGCACTTCTAAGGGAAAGCAGTCAGGGAGTACCTCCAGCTTATCCGATTTCGACCTGATGGCTGAACTATCCCTAGATTCCATGGGCAAAGGCGATTCCAAAAGCCTAGCACCCAGCCAAGCCCCAAGTACCCCTTCCCCAACTCCAAATTTTGATCTCGAAACCGAAGTGAAGCAACTTCAGGCCCGTACCGGTTGGGACTATGCCAAAGCCAAGGCCTATTGCGAACAAGCGCTGGAATATCACAAGAAAATTGCGACACCCGCTCGCCTCAAAAAAAGTAACTAACTGAGTAACCCAAAATACCTTCACAAACACCTACTTCCATGGCTAAGACAATCCAAGATCAGCTTGCAGAAAGGATAAAAACGAAATTTCCGTCCGCAGAAGTCAAAAAAGTAAACAAGGACAACTTCCTGGATATCCACCTTCCAAGTGTCCATCCCAAACGAGGTACACACCTATTTTTCAATACTTCAGGAGGATCCATTAAGCTAGGATTTTATTGTCGTGAGGAGGACTTTACCAAACACGTATTGGCTAAAAGCACTGATGTGGAAGCCTATAGCCAAGGGGTTCGTCCTAAAGGAAATCCAGAGTGGAAATCGGTAGATGCCGCAGGTACTGCGGCCTTGGCTTTTGTGGAAAGCTTGGGTGGAAAAGGGAAAAAAGAACAGGCCCCATCCACTAAAGAGGCCCCTAAACCTAAAAAAGAAACGCCACGGGCAACTTCTTCCAAGGCAGAAGAGCTTTCGGATTTCGATTTGACGGAATTTGATCTTGAAGGAAGGGCAGTAGGTAAGAAAGATGCCCCTAAAGCATCTTCGCAAAAGGAAAAGCCCGAACTCGATTTGAATACCTTTGATTTGTCCACCTTTGGACTTGAGGGGGAACCTGCACCCAAAACGCCAGCAGCAAATTTGCCCAAGGGAAAACCCGCCGACCTCTCACAGGTTGATGACTCGGATCGCTGCCTGGATGATCCTCAAGACTTTCTCACCTGTGTTCAACAGGTCCGTAATTATTACCTCGGGCTGTCGCCTAAGTCAAAGACCTATCGAGGAGCGTACGAAGAAACCTTGAGAGAATATACAAAGGCGGCCGTAGTTCCTCGAATCACCAACGAGATGCTCCGGTTTGCTCATGAAGATGGCAACTTGATTGAGGCCCTCCTCCTCGGCCCGATGCTGAAAGCGGAGCAGATATACGACAAGACCTACGCCACGCACACCGAGTACATTTGTGGATTGGGCAAGGGCATCGATGACCTTCTGAAACATTGCAATGAAGGTCTCTTTCTAGACACCCTTGAATTTTTCATGTACTTGGGAGATATGCTCGAAGAATCGGAATCTTATGGCGGATCATTGGCTCCCCAAGACCGGTATTTTCCACTTTTCTTGATGCTCAAAGCGAGGCCAGAGCTAGATGTCGATAACATCGAGGAGGTTTTAAAAAAGAATGCACATACCCGTTTCGCTAAGTATGGAATTGAGGTAAACGCCCTGCTGCTCAAAGCATCGGGCAACTTCAGCAAGCTGAGCAATGAAGAAAAGTTGGGGCTGATCCTGTATGATTTTATCCTTTGGGATGAACCAGACGCAGGGCTAGATATCAAATTGATGGACAAAAATGCTGCAAGAGCAATTTTTACCCTGATTACCCAAAACGCCCCGCTAGGAGAAAAACTTGTCGGTGGATTTAAGGACAATGCCTCTTATGAAGTCTTTCAGTTTTTCAATGTAGAATACAATCGGGCCGGATTTCATACCTTCTGTTTGGAACGCTGGAAGGAACTTTCTTCAGAATGGAATCCACTCAAACTGCAGCTGCTACTGGACAGAGTAAAACGAGATTTCCATATCAGCACCTATACCAACAAGGTGCCTTCGCGAACGGCATGGTAATAGTCCGTAATGGTGTCATAGCGGTAGCTGAACACCACCGGCGCGCGGGATGCAGCCGGAAACATTTTG
>JAXISU010000383.1:0-2621 GCA_034680425.1 Cyclobacterium sp. | reverse complement strand
CTTGATGCATGGTGTCTTCAAGACGGTTGCGGTCGAGAACAATCACCAAGTGCTCGGTAGCAAAGGGGAGCGCACGAAGTCCAAGCTGGGAGTCCTCAAGCCAGATGGCACCATTTTCAGCTACCCCAAATTGCCCGTCTAGGATAGCCACTTCCAAGGTCTCCAAGGCATGCGGATCCTCCGGCAAGGGAAGGGTTGCCAGCTTGGAGAACTGGTTCGAAAGGGAAATCACTTTTGAAAACCCTGCAGCAAAAAACCACTCTTCGAACTCGCTTTTGGATAGCACTTCGCCCTTGTTGCCAGAGATGGACTGCGTGAATCGTTCCACCAAATCTCCTGAGTTGCTGAAATTAGGAATATCGGGCAGCGCTTTGGGTTCGAGGGTCAGGCTCCGAATCGCGCTTAAGATTTTTTCTCTGCTGCTCATGACCTGTTTTTTCGATACCACTGTTGAAAAGATTCCTTAGGAGCATCTGGGAGGCTTCTATTTTTCCCCCAGCTATTCAAAGGATGATAAATCAGGCTATTCGGAAGGGATTTTAGCGCATTCCGCATCAAGCTTCCGGAAATTTTATAGGCGAGTGGGCTCTTGAAGATTCCATTTGCCAACTTCATGGATAGTCCTTTGGCGAATTCACCCTGCGTTTTGGTTACCTCCTGTCTCCATTCATACAGTTGCTCGTGAATGTTGATTTTCACAGGGCATACATCCGTGCAACTTCCGCAAAGCGTAGAGGCAAAGGGAAGGCTGCTGTGCTTCTTCAAATCTAGTCCTGGCGATAAAATGGATCCAATCGGTCCAGGAACGGTGCTGTTGTAACTGAATCCCCCACTTCGGCGATAGATGGGGCAGGTGTTCATGCAGGCCCCACAACGGATGCATTTGAGGGAGTTTCTAAATTTCTCTCGTGACAGTTGAGCCGTACGACCGTTGTCCACGAGGATGAGGTGAATTTCTTTTTCGGGCGATGGACTTCTGAAATGTGAGTTGTAGTTGGTGATGGGCTGCCCGGTAGCCGATCTAGCCAGCAAGCGAAGAAATACCCCCAGGTCTTTCCGTCTGGGTAGGATTTTTTCGATGCCCATGCAGGCGATGTGTACCTGGGCCAGGTGAACCCCCATGTCAGCATTGCCCTCGTTGGTGCACACGACAAATTCCCCTGTCTCCGCAATCCCAAAGTTGACCCCGGTGATGGCCACCTTGGCGGCAAAGAATTTCTCCCGCAGGTGAACTCGTGCAGCTTGTGTGAGGTAGGCCGGATCTTCATTGCCTTTTTCGGTGTTGAGCTTCTCGTGAAAAAGTTCGGAAATCTCTCCTTTTTTCAGGTGAATGGCAGGCAAGACAATGTGGCTTGGGGGCTGGTTGAGAAACTGTACGATGCGCTCTCCAAGGTCGGTGTCTACCACCTCGACGCCGTTTTTTTCCAAGTAGGGATTGAGGTGGCACTACTCCGTGAGGATGGACTTACTTTTGACTACGGCAGTGCAGTTTTGCTGTTGGAGGATTTCTAGTACCAGCCGGTTGTGTTCTTCGCTGTCTGCTGCCCAATGGACAATGATTCCATTTTTTGTGGCATTGCGCTCAAATTCCTCCAAGTAATCGGCAAGGTTTGCAAGGACATTGTCCTTGATGCCGGAAGCCAACTCCCGTAATTGCTCCCATTCGGGAATGCCTTTGCTGACTTTGTCTCGCTTGTCGCGAACAAACCAAAGCGTTTCATCGTGCCATTTCGCTTTTTGGCTATCCTTTAGAAATTCAGCTGCATTCTCCGGATGTGTCATGACAGGGCCTGGTTTAAGATTTCTGCAAGGTGAAGAAACTTCAGCTCTTGCTTGGATCGGGTGGCAATTCCTTGCAAGTGCATGATGCAGGACATGTCTCCTCCGGTGAGAATCTCGGTTTTATGCTCCAGGTGATCTGCCAGTCTATCTTTTCCCATTTGTATGGAAAGCGCCTCTTCGGTGACGGCAAAAGTTCCTCCAAAGCCACAGCATTCGTCTGTTCTGCTGAGTTCCACCCATTCCAATCCGGCTAGATTTTCTAGGAGTTTGCGGGCCTTATTGTAGGGAGGCTGATTGAGTTCCGATCCAGAGGAGAGATGCAGCCCACGCTGCCCATGGCAGGAGGAGTGAAAGCCTACTCGATGGGGAAATTTTCCCTCCAGCTTTTCTATTTTGAGTACATCCGTGATGAATTCGATGAGTTCATAGATTTTATGTTCCAGAGCTTCCTGTTCTTTTTCTAGGCCAGCAATAGCAGGAAAGTGCTCTTTTACGTGCAGCGTGCAACTTCCAGAAGGACAAACTACATAGTCATAGTCGTTGAAGGTCTCTATAAAATGGGTTGCTGTGCCTACCGTATCCCGTGCATACCCAGCATTGGCTAAGGGCTGCCCACAGCAGGTTTGACCCGAGGGGTAGGTCACCTTACATCCTAATTTCTCCAACAATTCCAGCGTAGCAATGCCTACTTGCGGGTAGAATTGGTCTACGTAGCAGGGGATAAACAAGGCAACGGATGGGGAATTGGCTTTCATTGAGGTAAGTTAAGCGCTAGGGTTCATATTCACGAGCATTGCTGCTCCTAAAGCGGAGCCATTTGGAAAATCACTGGGAATGAG
>JAXISU010000382.1:0-2623 GCA_034680425.1 Cyclobacterium sp. | reverse complement strand
TGGATCTTTGTCCGCTTTGGCAATACTTCCAAGCGGAGTAGCTTCATTTTCAGAAAGTAAACGCACTGAAATACCCTCCACAGAAGTGGAAAGTTCTGGCAAATACTGTCCGTTGGAAAAAACTAAAACTGCTCCGTCAAAATCAGCAAACAAAGCCGATTTTACTTGTTCAGCGCTAATTTTCACCGATTTAGCTGGAGAAAAATCAGTCAGACTAGTATCCAGTTTCTTCGCAATCGGGGTAAATTTATATTCTTCGGCTTTCAGTGCAGGCAATCCCTGCGCATAGAAACTCTCTTTGCCCAATTGGCGCAAAGAAGAATAGGTAGCAGGTGCTGCTTCAAAAAAACCAAGAACGAATTCCTGTTGGGTCAAGGTACTCATGGGTGTAGCGGTTGGGATCAGACAGTGGCAGTAGAATCAACTTCTTCTTTGATCCAATCGTAGCCTTTTTCTTCTAGTTCTAGAGCAAGTTCTTTGGTACCGGACTTTACGATTCTTCCTTTGTACAGGACATGCACAAAATCAGGAACAATGTAATCCAGCAATCGCTGGTAGTGGGTCACCACGATGGTGGCAGTCTTTTCAGACTTCAATTTGTTGACCCCATTGGATACAATGCGAAGCGCATCGATGTCAAGGCCAGAGTCAGTTTCATCCAAAATTGAAAGTACTGGCTCAAGCATCGCCATTTGGAAGATTTCATTTCGCTTTTTTTCTCCACCGGAGAAGCCCTCGTTCAAGGATCTGCTCAATAGTTTCTGGTCAATTTCTACCAAGGCCATTTTTTCCTTCATCAAGGAAAGAAACTTGACCGCGTCCAAAGGTTCTAGACCTCTGTATTCGCGAACCTGGTTGAGTGCTGTTCTCAAGAAATTGGTGGTAGATACACCTGGGATTTCAATAGGGTACTGAAATGCCAAAAACACACCTTCACGAGCACGATCTTCAGGAGAGAGTTCAAGAAGTTCTTTTCCTTGAAAGATTACTTCTCCTTCGGTCACTTCATATTCTTCTCGTCCCGCAAGTACGGAGGCTAGGGTAGATTTGCCCGAGCCATTAGGACCCATGATGGCATGTACGTCGCCTGCTTTTACTTCCAGGTTGATTCCTCTAAGGATAGGAGTGCCTTCAATGGAGGCATGTAGATTTTTTATAGAAAGCATGATCTAGTATTTCTAAGGTACGCGTTTGATTTTCGGTAGGTTTACCTGCCGCGGTAGGTTAACCCACCGAACCCTCAAGGGTAAGTGCTAATAATTTCTGAGCCTCTACTGCAAACTCCATTGGGAGTTGGTTCAATACTTCTTTGGCATAACCGTTGACAATCAAGGCTACTGCATCTTCAGTGGCAATGCCACGTTGGTTGCAGTAGAAGATTTGATCTTCACCGATTTTTGAGGTAGTGGCTTCGTGCTCCACCTTCGCGGAAGGATTGGCAATGTCTATGTAAGGAAAAGTATGGGCCCCACATTGGTCGCCCATCAAAAGGGAGTCGCATTGGGAGAAATTACGGGCATTGTGTGCCCGCTTCATCACCTGCACCTGGCCTCTGTAGGAGTTTTGTGATTTTCCTGCGGATATACCTTTGGAAACAATCCTTGACTTGGTGTTTTTACCGATGTGGATCATTTTGGTTCCCGTATCGGCTTGTTGGTAGTTGTTGGTAACTGCTACCGAATAAAACTCACCGATGGAATAATCTCCTTTAAGTATGCAAGAAGGGTATTTCCAAGTGACGGCCGAACCTGTTTCCACCTGTGTCCAGGAAATTTTGGAATGGTCACCCGCACAAATTCCACGCTTGGTTACGAAATTGAAAATTCCTCCTTTTCCCTCTTTATCACCTGGAAACCAGTTCTGAACGGTAGAGTACTTCACTTCTGCATGAGCGCCGGCGTAGATTTCTACTACTGCAGCATGCAATTGATTTTCATCTCGCTGAGGAGCTGTGCAACCTTCTAGGTAGGAAACGTAGGAAGAATCATCTGCTACAATCAAGGTTCGTTCAAACTGACCGGTGTTCGCAGCATTGATTCTGAAATAGGTAGACAATTCCATTGGGCAGCGCACACCTTTGGGGATGTAACAAAAAGAGCCGTCGGAAAATACTGCAGCATTTAATGCAGCATAGTAGTTGTCTGTCATGGGTACTACTGAACCCAAGTATTTTTGTATCAATTCAGGGTGCTCTTTTACTGCTTCACTGAAGGAGCAAAAAATGATTCCAAGCTTACCTAAAGTTTCTTTGAAGGTAGTCGCTACGGACACAGAGTCAAGCACTACATCAATCGCAATCCCTTGAAGCCTTTTTTGTTCGTTGAGCGAAATTCCTAATCTCTCGTAAATGGCAATCAATTCAGGATCTACCTCGTTGATATTTTTCGGCTTTTTACTTTGTTTTGGAGCAGAGTAATATCTTAAAGCCTGTAAATCCATTTTTGCGTAATGGACATTTGCCCATTCTGGCTCTTTCATGGCTTGCCAAGTTTTGAAAGCCTTCAAACGCCACTCTAGCAACCAGGTTGGCTCCTCTTTTTTGGTTGAGATCCAACGAATAATATCTTCATTTAAGCCCAGTGGGGCCTCATCAGTTTCGAAATTAACAGACCACCCATGCTCG
>JAXISU010000381.1:0-2629 GCA_034680425.1 Cyclobacterium sp. | reverse complement strand
GTTCGAAATAAAAATGTAGAAGTCCCACATTTTTAACATTGTAATCGATGCCATTTCGGGTACGAACTCCATGGTCTGTAGCACCTACTACATATGCTAAAACTGATCTTCGAGACAATTCTGTATTGACCCGAAATCGAGAGCTTTCAGATTCCACTTCCAAGTTGACAGAAGCCGTAGCTTCAGCAGTGGCTTCCTTTTTTATAAAATCATACCCCACTTTGACTCCAGCATTTG
The DNA here is from genome assembly GCA_034680425.1 of Cyclobacterium sp. Taxonomy (GTDB): domain Bacteria; phylum Bacteroidota; class Bacteroidia; order Cytophagales; family Cyclobacteriaceae; genus Algoriphagus. The sequence continues at coordinate 2,392 of JAXISU010000381.1, read as the reverse complement.
CTTTGGCCTTTCCGGTCAAGTTGTGCTCTGTAAAAAGGAAAAATTGCTGGCTGTTTTCGGTCATGTCCCAGTCTGGGTCAAATTGGATATTGACAGTCTTCCATCTTTCCAATTTGATATCATCTTTCGAAAACTTTATTAAATCGTAACGGTAGGTATCGCCATCCACTCCAGCAGCAACTGTACCATCAAAATTGACCTTTACTTTGCTAGATCCTCTGTAGAGACGCACCTTAATTATCCTCCCAAATAGACCTATATAATCTTTTCCCGTAAGTTTCACTTCCGGAATCGTCGTAAATAAAATATCCGCTTGGGAAATAGAGGTATGGTTGACGTTGTAATCCAAAATCACCGCATCAGGCGCGGGGGTGGGTAGAACAGGGACAGGAGGTGTATTATTCATCTCGTAAAAATCCTCATCGAGGTAAGTCACCACCAGTGTGGCTTGATCAAGTGAATACGCATCGTCTACATAAGGAAGTCGCTTGCCTTCGGTACCAGCCACCCCTCCACTTGTGAGCGAATACAAAAACCCTTCATTCCAGTCTTCTCGAATAAGCGGATCGTAGGTCGTGGTGATTGATCCAGCGTAGTTGTCCCAATCAAACCGTTCCTCGTAAGGGAAGTGAATCACCAGGCCTTGGTTTGCAAAAAAAGCAATCAACTCTTCCTGAACTGACACCCGCTGCTGTGCTTTCTCGGGTCGAGCACGAAAGGTCTCCAACCCCCTTTCTAGAAAAGGATAGGCATCCAAATTTTCTAAGAAATGAGTAATAAGGGCTTCCCGAAAGGCATTATTCCCTGTTCGCAGGGAAAAAGTGTTCCCAGCACGATTCAAACTAGCGAGTTCCGAAGGAGGCATATGCTGCTTATCTCCCAATAAGGTCGCAAGGGATACTGCATCCCCGAAGTCATCGTACTGCTGAATGTGCTCGCTGAGGGTAACCCGCGCTTCTTCTTTTTGCATCACCTCGCCGAGCAGTTGTGAAAATTCCTTGGCTGTTTCCACCTGTTGCCATTCGTCCAGTGGCAACGTTTGCGTCCAAAGGGGATCGGTGGGGTTCTGTTGTAACTCCTCATTGGAAAGGCAGGCGCTGAAAAGTAAGGGGCCAGCCAAGAGGATGCTTGAAAAATGTGATCGATTTAGTTTCATGTGTTTTGAGTTAAAAAGTGAAGAATTACTAAAAAATGGTCATGAATGGAGGGGGCTAGCCTCTGGAATTTGCCTGGAGTAATTGTAAATACAGAAGAAACTTAATTTATTTAATTTAATTTAAAAAAGATTTTTTACTATTTTTTTTATTCATTATTTAATTAGTTGTCTTTATTAATTCATTAACTATCCCAACCTCCTCCCTGGAAAAAGGAACTCTAGCGCCTAGAAAGACACAAGGAATGAAAAGGTGAGCCTTCTTTTTGGAGAAAATGTTGATGCGAATGGGGATAAAAAATCAACCCTTGATGATGTGGAGTCCCAGAGATTGGGCTTTTACCTAGCGAAAAAGAAGATTACAACTACTTAAAGTCGGTTATTTGGTTGATTTGACTCGAAAGCCTTCACGAAATTTTCGTGAAGGTTTTTTTATTTCCATCCCCTAAATCCAAATTTTCTGAAATTGGGTTGTAAAACCTTAGAAAAACCTATATCCGGACTTTTTACCTATTTATTCTAAAAATTGAATCATTTTTAAACCAACTTTTATAATTTTTATGATTTCTAAAGATTTTTTTAATAAAAAAAGGAGCCAGTTTTGGAAAACTGACTCCTGGTTTGGGGTTATTGTTAATGGATTAAAACCATATAAACTTCTGCAAAATGCTGGGTTGAGCTTTTTATCTTTGCGTTAAAGTTTTCTAAACCTATGCAATCGATTGTATTTATCAAAATTTCGGAAAAGATTTTCTAAAAAAATTTCAATCTTCTATCGACCTAGCCAAAAGTCAAGGAGCCAATCTATCCTTCCTGACAAGTAAGAAACTGCGGAGCCGCGGCAAATCAGCTCTGAAAAAGCAAACTATTGGATTTAATCTCTATTTTTAATTCTAAACTCGAACAAAGCACCTCATGGAATCAGAAATCCACCTTGAAAATTCCAGATTCGGCAGGCTCCAAGATTACCTCAAAGAGTTTGTGTATGGAGGAATTGACGGTGCAGTCACCACCTTTGCCGTAGTAGCAGGTGGATTTGGAGCAAATTTGGATACGGGCATACTCCTGATTTTAGGCTTTGCCAACCTGCTTGCAGATGGATTTTCCATGTCCGTGGGTGCCTATTTGGCTGCCAAAAGTGAGCGAGACACCTACGACAAACACGAAAAGATTGAATACTGGGAAATTGAAAACCTCCCAGAAATCGAACGTGCCGAGATCGAGGAGATCTATGCAGCC
>JAXISU010000380.1:0-2629 GCA_034680425.1 Cyclobacterium sp. | reverse complement strand
GTAAAAAAATCCAGTCCCATTCTTCGAGTATTTCCGGAGCTTGAATAAAACGTTTTTCTTCCGAAAATAGTACTTGCCCAGTCGGAGAAAAAATCGTCCAAGTAGCGATTAAATTCTCCAGAGGCCGGTTGTGATGAAAGCGAATGGATGCTTTTTCTGTAGCGGGATTCGGGTAGATTTGGTGTGAGATCACTTGTAATCGGGTACTGTTTTGAACCTCAATGGAAAAAGTAAAGGAACCTTGATTTCCAAAAATATCCCAAGCGAGCACTTGAACCTCATTTTTCCCTTCAATCAATCCTGTCAACAAAACACGGGCAGTCCCTTTTTCAAAATTCCCATCCGAAGCCCGATAGGCTTGGTGAATTAGGTGGGGAGCCGCCTGATTGACTCGTAGCTGCATGGTTTTTTCTGGATACAATGCGGAACTATTGATGCCGCTAGCATCCTGGAACTTCAAAAGTACCTCTACCTGGGTACTTGCAATTGGAGGGCTGCTTTGTACGCTTTTGCCAGCGAGCTCAGCGTTGATTTGTGGCCCAGTTTGATCCTGAGTCCCCGATTTTTTATTGGTTAAGGAAAGGGTTACTACTCCGGTAGCATGTATTTTTTTAACCGAATCCCAGGCCTGAATGCGAATCCGTAATTTTTCCACTTTGGTCTTCAGGTGTTCGGGAAGGATAAATTGAGCGACTAATTTTCCATTGCGAACTTCTCCTTCACCTGAGAAGAGGCGTTGATCCTCTTCCATAAACTCAAACGGAGCATTTTCATCCCCGAGGGTTCGGATGGAACTGGCTTGATCCCAGATTTCCAAGCGGTACTTTCCCTGGAAGTTTGGGAGGGAGGCTTGGGTAATTGGGTCCTGGATGGCAGCGGTCAGCTGAATGGGTACTAAAGTGAGGATCGTGTCTACCGGGCTTTGACTAGGAAATAAAATCAATTTCTCTAGTTGCACCCGAGCTTCTGGAAGTGTCAAGCGAAGGCTAGGATCCCCGAGAAGGGAAAAATTCCGGTTGTAGGCCCCATTTAGGCTTTCGTTTTTTGTGCGACGGTAGAGGGATCCCAAGTCTGTGCCCAAATCAGCTGCCGCTGCCAAGGCCTGTGTAAAGGCTTGGTTGATGCTAAAATTCACAGAGCTAAACACAGGTCTTCCTGTAGCAAGCAGACCTATGGCCCCCTTTTTTTGTGCAAAAAGCAATTCCTCAGATGCGGATCGAATGAAAGGGCTGTCGTGTCTCCCAAACTCGCAGGTTGCGGTAAACCAGAGCGGGAGATGGACTTGGCTGGGCCAATTTTCCAGATCCTGGACCTTAAAAATTTCCTCAGCTGTTAGCGTGGTTTCATTCCCATGCCCCACATAGTTGAGGAAAAGGGTGCCCGAATTGAGCGTTTCGAGCAGTGCTTTTTTTGCTGCTGGGGACTCCTGCCTACCCCCAGATTTGGATTGCTCGAAGCGATCTAGGTATAATTTTTGGCTACGAAAGAAGGGGAGTGTTTTCTCCAAAAAGGCTGCATGAACTTCCGAATCCCGAACATGTACTCCATTGTCGCCATCGTCAGCTAGAAAGGTGAGCGTACTACTCGGGAAGGCCTCTCCTTGGGTTTCGTAGGCGATGGTTTTCTCCAGCCAACTTTGAGCTTCCCCATAAGTGATGGCAGGAATTCGGCCTACTCCAACCTGCATGGCTGCATCTCCAGCTTTGGTCTCCTCCCATTCGCCTAATCCCCAGTTCAGCATCCCGTAATAGTCGTCTGAACTGTAGGTGGTCAATGGATCCAAGCTGGATCTGCTCGTGTATATCGGAACTAAATTGGGGCGGCCGCCAAGTTTTTTCTTGTAGTCAAAGGTGCCTTTTCCCAAGAGTAGCACGTTTTTTAACTGCTTTCCTTGGTGGTATTCCTTGGCGATATAATTCCGAATGGCAGAAATATCCGGATTGCCATAGCCCTGCCAATCGTAGATTTCGGAAGTAAATACCACCTGAGTGGGAATGCCTTGACTGACTTTAAAGGCTTGGAATTGTTGGGCGACTTCTTTGAACTGGGGGACAGTGATCACCAGTAATTCAGGAGTGGATGGACCTGTTCCTTTCGGAGCAATGGCTCGGACGGCTAGCAGCTCTTTTGCGTTTGTTGGTGAAAAAAGGACCCACTTTTTCCCAGTGGCAGACTTTCCTTGGTTATAGGATTTGGGTTGGTAAAAATCGCTGACTTCCCAAGTTTGAAATCCCGTTTCCAAGGAAATTGAATTTTCTTCCCTGCCAAAATAAAGGCCTTCCTTCAAGTTTGTATTTGAAAATGGAATACCTACCAGGGCAAAATCGAGGTGGCCAGTTCCTGTTCCCTGAAAACTAAAACGGACCTGCTCCAAACGTCCTTCTTTTGGATTGAAGGGAGTATGGATGCTTGTTTCAGATCCCTTGACTCCATAAGTGCTTGTGGGGATTGGGGAAAAGTTAACCTCTTGTAGGAGTTCGGTATCTGCCCAAATCCGAAAGCTGGAAGAACTTGTTGATTGACTCATCAATTGAGCATGAAGGAGCCAGGGTGCAGCGGCACTACTTTTACTGTAGGAAATAGCCAAACTTTGTCCCTGACGGATTGGCTGGGAATACCAGGATCTTCC
>JAXISU010000379.1:0-2634 GCA_034680425.1 Cyclobacterium sp. | reverse complement strand
TGCTCCAAGGCAAATAGGTACACATTCTTTCCGAGCAGGGGAGCCTTACTCAGGTGCTTAAAAAATTGGGTTGCCTTGAGTTTAAACTGCCGCTCAAAGGCTGGTATCGCTTTTTCTAACTTGGGTTGGATGGCAATAAAGCGTAGCAAAAAAGAGGGCCATTCGTCCAATTCTTTGAGGAGTCGGTCGTCTATTTTTTTGGCTTCTCCAGCGCCAAGGGTACCTGCATAGAGGGTACGGTGATTGGTTCCATACACTTCTGAAGCATGGCTGAGGTAGGCTTGACGGCTATCGTTGATGAGGTAGAGACTGAGGTTTTGGTCATTGATCGGCAAGAAGGCCAGGTAAAGCCCTTGGTCTTTCGGAGCTGAGATGGGCATTGGGGTCTCGATCTCCTGGGAAGGATTGTGGGCCTCGCCAAAGTAACTTTTCTCCGCTTCCGCCACGAGCACCACCTCGGATTTGAGGACAGGGATTACAAAGCCATCTTCGATTTCTACCTCGATTCTGCCTCCTGCTGATACCTTCCGAATGATCCCCTCTTCTTTCCCGTGCAGGACGCGTACTCGATCTCCTATGTTCATGGTGTCAATGCTTTTTTGTAGGTTTCTATGGCTCGATTGCGCGCAAATTTATGATCTACAATTGGTTTTGGGTAGGCTGCAGTCCCAAATTCCGGAATCCATTTTTTGATGTAGGTAAGCTCCTTGTCAAACTTTTCGGTTTGGGAATCAGGGTTGAAAACCCGGAAATAGGGCTGCGCATCGGTACCTGTTCCTGCCGCCCATTGCCATCCTCCATTGTTTGAGGCCAGTTCAAAGTCCAGCAATTTCTTTGCAAAATAGGCCTCTCCCCAGCGCCAGTCGATAAGCAAGTGCTTGGTCAAAAAGGAAGCCACAATCATGCGCACTCGGTTGTGCATAAAGCCTGTAGCATTCAGTTCCCGCATGCCTGCATCCACAATGGGATAGCCGGTGGTGCCTGCACACCAAGCGTCAAATTCGGCTTCATTATTTCTCCAAGGGATACGGTCGTACTGGGGTTTGAAAGCCCGATCGACTACCTGAGGGGCATTTCCCAAGATCATCGCATAAAATTCCCGCCAGATCAATTCATTCATGTAGGTGGCGTTGAGCGAGATAGCCTTGAGGGCGAGTTTGCGGATGGAAAGCGTGCCAAACCGAAGGTGAATTCCTAAGCGGCTGGTGCCTCGCTGAGCGGGAAAATTTCTCCGTTCCTCGTAGTGACGAACGATCTCCTCGTCGAGTTCGCTACTTGGGATTTCAATGGGAGAAGGAGCAAAACCCATGTCCGTTAGCGTAGGCATGGGTAGCTGGGGGCTCGCAACTAAGTTTTTCCAGTTGGCAGTGGGTAGGGGCTGTACGCGGGTGGTTCTAAATTTTTCCAACCAGTTTTTACTGTAGGGGGTAAAGACCTTGTAGAACTCCCCGGATCCATTGACGATTTCTCCAGGTTCAAAGATGACCTGGTCTTTGAAGGATAGGAACGGAATGTTTTTTTCTCCAAGTAGGGCTTCTACTTGGCTATCCCGGGATTGGGCATAGGGCTCGTAATCCCGGTTGGTGTAGACAGACTGTACCTCGTATTCGGTGAGTAGCTCTTGAAAAATTTCTTCTGGGCGTCCGTATCGAACGAGCATGGAACTTCCTTGTTGCTCGAAAAAGGCCTTCAAACGCGTAATCTGGGTATGTATAAAAGAGACTCGGGCATCGGTTTTATCTTCTAAGGCATCCAAAATATGCCGGTCAAAAATGAAGAGCGGGAGTACTTGTTCTTCTTGTTGCAAGGAGTAAAAAAGTGCAGTCTGGTCTTCGATACGGAGGTCGCGCCGAAACCAGCACAGGCTAATTTTTTTCATACATGTTCTTTAGGTAGAGAATACCGAGGAGATAGAAATTGTTTAAAATTTTTAATTGTCGACAGTGGACCGTTGACAATTAACCTTGGCTTTCAATTTTCCTTGGGAGGAATTTTCTCCAAACGTACTGGTGGAATGTAATCGTCCTGAAGGGGAAGATTTTCGAGTTTGATCGGTTTCCAGTTTTCTTTTGCCCCATAATCATCTCGTAAAAAGTCATCGGAATCCTGAAGATTGAGGCGCTCAGCCTTTCTGCGGGCGAGTTTTCGGAAGAGCTCGGATACCGAATTGAAGGATACGTTTTGCGTCACAGAAGCGCCATAGGAAAGCACATTTTGTGATAGAGACAGCGAGGTAAAGGTGTTGAAATTATTGCGGTTGAAGATCCGAAGTCGGTAGACCCCATCTTCAGTAATCAAGTATTCTGCCTGCCAATCTCCAATGATGGAAGCCGCGCTGGCGGACCCTTTGTTGTCCGTAAACCCACCATCTCGGGAAACGCGTAGTCGACCATCTAGGAAGGTTCGTGCTACGCTGATTTGGAAATTTTCGAGGGCATTTTGATCCATGGTCGCCAAGTCTATGGATACCTCAAGATTTTTGTCCAGCTGTCCCATGAAGCGGTTGATTTGTGAGGAAAGTAAGTTTCCTAGGCTTGAGGATAGGGTAGATCCTCCAGAAAACTGTCCTTCGGGGGAAAGACTTTGCGCGACGATAACCGAAAATACCTGTCGATTCATCTCCTGTTCATCCGC
>JAXISU010000378.1:0-2638 GCA_034680425.1 Cyclobacterium sp. | reverse complement strand
CAATTCTTCCACTACCTCCATCAAGTGGATGGTTGCTTGCGCAAAAGCATCCTCCTTGTCCAGGTCTGTAGTAAACCAGTGTCTGTAGGTAAGCGGAGAGGTGGATATACCTCCCTCCACCCCCTCGGGAAGGAGCTGGGCTAAAATTCGAAAACAACGGATGGTGTAATCGCGCCGGGCTTCGGTAGTCCAGTCTGGTGCATGCACCTGTTCTTTTACCTTGGTTCGGTGAAATCCTCCGTAGGGAAAGCAATTCAAGGTATAGACGTAGGCATTGCTTTTTTTCAACCAGTCCTGAAACTCCTTTAGGCGATCGGGGCGTTCTAAAACCAGGGAGGCCTCATGAGAAAGACGAAGACCAATCCCGAAAGATCCCTGGTGTTCCAAGCGTTTCTTGACTTCAGGAATGTAAATTTTCAGATTTTGAAAAGTGGCATCCCACGTTTCCCCCGCATGGATGTTGCTGCAATAGCTTAGGTGAGTGGAGTTGATGTTCATAGCTAAAGTTGCTTAACCTTGGATAGCATGGTGCTCTTCCCAATACTGCAAGAGGTGTAGTGCTTTCACAATCAATTCCGGATCCATTTCATGGACTTCCACCCCTTTGCCCAACTTTTCCAGAAGCATGATCGTGAGCCTTCCACCCAGGTGCTCTTGAAATTCCTTGAGCCCTTGAAGCAATGCATCCCCTTGAAGTTCAGGCGCATAGAGGGCAAGCCCCAAGGTCCGAAACACCTTAAAAATACGGAGTAAATCGGCTTCTTCAATTCGCCCTTGCAAAAAAGAATAGGCAGAATCAAGAGCTATTCCTATGGCAACCGCCTCTCCATGTCGAATTCGAAAGTCACTTAGTTTCTCCAGTTTGTGGGCTGCCCAATGCCCAAAATCCAAGGGTCTACTCGAGCCAAACTCAAAGGGATCTGCCCCAGCAATGTGCGCCATGTGGTGCTGCGCACTGCGAATGATGTGTTCCTTCATGGGCTCTAGCTCTCGGCGAGCAAGAGCTCCAGCTTCTTTTTCCAGCCACTCAAAAAAATCAAGGTCTTTGATCAGCGCCACTTTGATCGCCTCCGAAATCCCAGAACTCCAATCTCGGTCTTCCAGGCTTTCCAAAAAGGTAAAGTCATTGAGCACCGCAAAAGGAGGGGTAAAGGTGCCCAGGTAATTTTTTTTGCCGAAGGCATTGATGCTGTTTTTGACGCCAACTGCAGAGTCGTTCTGAGACAGGACCGTAGTAGGAATGCGGACGAGTCGAATGCCCCGGTGGGAGATCGCTGCCGCAAAGCCCACCATATCGAGTACTGCTCCTCCACCCAAGGCGACCAGGTAGGAGTGCCGATCAATCCCGAAGGTATGAGTAGCCTCCACCACCTGCTTGTAGGCTTCCGGGTCGTTTTTGCAGGCTTCTCCACCCGCTACCACCATCGGCTCGCCCACTAGAGCAAGACGCGAGGACTGGGAGGCTATATAGGTTTTGATCTGGGAAATAAGCCCAGGATGATGGGCTACTACCCCAGAGTCCAACACGAAAAATACCCGAGACAGCTGCCCTTCTGGGAAGGTGTCGACAAACAAGGTTTGACTTTCCGCAAACAAATGCTCCGTAAACGCAACCGGGTAGCGAAAGGGTACCGAGAAAGACTGTTGGAGAATCGTAGGCATTTTGGGATGGGATAATTCGTCTTGATAGGCAAGATGTGAAAGAAATTGAATTTAATCGCCCTTAGGTCACAGCAAATTTTTTGGCCAAGCCCAAAGAGATGGGAAGCAAAAGCAAAATTACTAGGCCGATGGGCCAGCCCGAAAAGGCCGTGGCCAGGGTGGCATTCACCAAAATTAAGGAAAGTACGGCCGCTTTCACAGACTTCCCGATGTACTTGGGTTCCTGTGTTCGAATCGCTTGCAAGAGGGGTGGAAAAAGGCGGTAGCCTAAGAAGGCTAAAAAAGGCAAAATTTGGAGGTATCCCGGGCTCTTTTGGTAAGCGAGGAGAAAAAGGGCTACGAAAATAGAGGCATACATGGCTCCTCCAAGAAACAGGGCGCTTCGGTTTTTTCCATGAACTTCCCCTCTACTGATCAAGGTAATGGCTGCCACATAGACGAGAGGCAGCAGCCCTAGGTACCAGTTGCTCTCCAGCAAGGCAGGCACTACAGCGATACCCAACAGGAGATTCCCTGTCCGACACAGGCCCATGTTGATCGGTCCAAAAAAGAACTGATGCTTGCCCCAGTAATCGTAAAGCAAGGCACATCCGGCGACGCCGATGGCAAGCATCCCGGCAAGTGGGATGACTTGAAACGCACAGACTATCCCCGCTAAAAGTAGAAGCGAGGCCATTGCAATTGCCCCTTTTTTGGAAACTCGTCCACTGGGGATTGGGCGCTCAGGTCGCTCAACGGCATCCAATTCTGCATCAGCGATGTCGTTAAAGGCCACTCCTCCACCATACAAGCCGATGGTGCTTAGGGAAATCCAAAGCAGGTTCCACCAGTACGTCTGATCTCCATAAATCCAATTGGTGGCCATCCCATCCCAGGCTCCAGCGATGGCAAAGCCAGCCCAGATATCCGCTACCGCCGTCACTACATTGGCAGGTCGGGTAAGTTGGAGATAGGCAAAAAGTTTACTGGCCATGAT
>JAXISU010000377.1:0-2657 GCA_034680425.1 Cyclobacterium sp. | reverse complement strand
TATCTGCTTTTTCAAAAAAGTAGTTGGGGGCATGTTCCACCTCGGTCAGGTTTTCCAAGTTGCCTGCATAAGTCAACGCGTCCAGGTTGACGATCCGATACTGCGGATAGGTAGTCACAAAAAGTTTGACCACATGGGATCCAATAAATCCGGCTCCACCGGTAATTAAAATAGATTTTGACATTGTATTATTTATAAAAGTTACTAAACCATTTTGTAAACTTTGCTACTCCCTGCGCCACGGTTGTATGCGGTTGATATCCCAAATCCCGTTCCAATTCACTGATATCGGCATGAGTCTCGACCACATCGCCGGGCTGCATCGGCAGCAATTCCATCCTGGCCTTTTGCCCAAGGCCCTTCTCAATTTCTCCAATAAATTCTAACAAAGGAACGGGAGAGGAATTGCCAATATTGTAAATCTTGTAAGGTGCCGTCGAACTCGATGGGTCAGGATGCTGAGGATCGTAAGTTAGGTTGGGGCTAGCAGGCTTTTCTGCCACACGGATGATTCCATCCACAATATCGTCAATGTAGGTGAAATCCCTTTTCATCTGTCCGGCATTAAATACCTGAATCGATTCCCCTTTGCGTATAGCATCCGCAAAAAGGAAGTAAGACATATCCGGTCTTCCCCAGGGGCCATACACCGTAAAGAAGCGTAATCCTGTAGTGGGGATATTAAAGAGGTGGCTGTAACTATGAGCCATCAGTTCGTTTGCCTTTTTTGAGGCCGCGTACAAGGATATCGGATGATCTACACCATCCGAGGTAGAAAAGGGCATTTTGGTATTGCTTCCGTAGACTGAACTAGAAGAAGCAAATACTAGGTGCTGCACTGGATGAAATCGGCAGCACTCCAAGAGATTTAAAAAGCCGGCAAAGTTGCTATGCAAGTAATCTTCAGGATGCAGGATCGAATTTCGTACCCCTGATTGTGCTGCCAAATGGATGACTACATCCAGTTTTTCAGTTTCAAAAAGCTGAAGCAGGGCGGGCTTATCCACCAAATCAAGTTGAATGAAACGGTAATTGGGTTCAGTAATAGAACTCACCAATACCCCAGGTGCTACCTGTTCCGCAGCAATTCCAGATTCCGATAAGCGAGCAAACTTTAATTCTTGGCTGTAATACGAATTGATGTTATCCAAACCCAGCACTTCGTGCCCATTGGAGAGCAAGTGCTGGACCACATGAAATCCAATAAACCCAGCTGATCCTGTGACAAGGTATTTCATGGATTGTAAATCAAGATTAGGTTAGAAAAAAACTTCATGACACCCTTTAATTCTGACTTGAGACTACATTTTGGTACTTTTCCAACTGCAATTGACGCATTGATTTGCGGTCAAACTTTTCCTGTACCTCTTGGAACAATGCGTCTGCAAATGTGCCAAGCAAATCCCGCTTCACATAAGCAAACTCCAATGCCTCCTTCAAAACAGGTACCTCACCTACAGGAAATACCAAACCGGTCTTTTTCTGTTTGATCAGGGAAGTGTTTCCCACACAGTTGGAACAAATAATAGGCACCTGCATGGCAGCAGCCTCAAGAAGCACATTTGAAAATCCTTCCTCATGAGAAGGCTGCACGAGGACATCGGCTAAAGCCAGATGATGCTCCACATGATCCGTCCAATCGATTTGGACTACACGAGGATGCTCTCGAATGGTTTGGAGGATTTCTTGGTCAAGAGGTTCCTCTTCCTTTTCAAATGTTCCGATCAGGACCAACTTGGAAGAAGAAACAATCTTAGAACTCAAGAAAGCAGCCACTAAATCTTCTATCCCTTTCCGTTTGATCAGTTTGCCCACAGCCAAAATGATAAAATCATTTTCTCCGGGCAGGATGCGCATGGTGGCAGCCACCAAATGATTTTCCTTCAATACCTGCCGGTTAAATTTACTTAAATCTACGCCAAGGGTAGATCCATGGCCAATCAGGCTAAATTTTGCGGAGTCTAATTTTGAATTGCTAGTAAAAAATGAAAGCATCCCCGTGGAATTCACCCACAAAGCTGTGGCATTTGAATAGGTCCAATTTTCGAGAAGTGTAAACCCTTTCTGAGGATTCTTCGCATGCAGCGGCATTTCAGTGATGCTGTGGATTCGATGGGGGATCCCAGCGAACTTGCCTGCCAACATTCCCAAATACCCAGCTTTGGAATCGTAGCTATGGATGACATCTGGCTTTTCCTTTCGGAATAATTGGAACAAGAGCCAAAAAGAAATACAATCCTCTACATAGTTGACCCCTTTTACAAAGGGTATTACTTCATGCTGCACCCCTTCGGTTCGACAAACCTGCAGCACTTCTCTCCCATCCGCGCTCACCAAAAGAACCTCCCATCCCTGCTCCTTCAGCAACTTGGGCTGACCAGAAAGTAAAAGTTTGAAAGTAATCGGTTCGGTGGAAAGTAGTAGAAGCTTGGGCATTTAAAGAAAAGTAAGGAGCACAAAGGTAAAATTTTCTGAGCAGAACTTGGGCAAAATTAAGGCTCAGAACTAGAAGATTGAATCCAAAAAACCAAACACTGCCCAATCCCGAGAAAAAAAGAAAGGATTCGAAAAAAAGACTCAAAAATTTAATTGAATTCTTCCAAGAAATCATGGATTTAAATAAATCCAAAAATCAAGCGCTATTGAATGAATGAGAG
>JAXISU010000376.1:0-2664 GCA_034680425.1 Cyclobacterium sp. | reverse complement strand
TTCAGCTTCAGTGATAGAGTTTGGATCATCGAAGAATTTCTCCATCAAGGACTCGTCGTAATCAGCTACAGCCTCAAGCAAATGCTCTCTGTATTCTGCTACTTCGTCCTTCATGTCCTCAGGAATCGGAACCTCCTTGAAGGTCATTCCCATATCGTGCTCATTCCAGATAATCGCACGGTTGTTGATCAAGTCAACTACACCTGTGAATTTGTCTTCAGCACCGATTGGCAACTGCAATGGAACGGCATAAGAACCGAGCATTTCTTTTACTTGCTTGCACACCATCAAGAAATCAGCTCCTGAACGGTCCATCTTGTTGACGAAACCAATTCGAGCGACTTTATAGTTGTCCGCTAATCTCCAGTTGGTCTCAGACTGAGGCTCAACCCCGTCTACCGCAGAGAAAAGGAATACAAGTCCATCCAAAACTCTCAAGGAACGGTTAACTTCTACAGTGAAGTCTACGTGACCTGGAGTATCGATGATGTTGATTTGGTATTGGTTGCTTCTGTAATCCCAAAATACGGTGGTTGCCGCAGAGGTAATTGTAATCCCTCTTTCTTGTTCCTGAGCCATCCAGTCCATCGTAGCTGCACCTTCGTGCACTTCTCCGATTTTGTGTGACTTACCAGAATAGTAAAGGATACGCTCTGTGGTGGTCGTCTTGCCCGCATCAATGTGCGCCGCAATACCGATGTTACGGGTAAATTTTAGATCTCTTGCCATTTCCGATTAGAATCTAAAGTGGGAGAACGCTTTGTTCGCTTCAGCCATTCTGTGCGTATCGTCCTTCTTCTTGACAGCGGCTCCTTCGCCTTTTGCTGCCGCGATGATCTCACCCGCCAGTCGGTCCATCATGGTCTTCTCTCCTCTTCTTCTAGAGTAAAGAATCATCCACTTGATACCAAGGGCCATTTTTCTTTCAGGTCTGACTTCCATAGGAACCTGGAACGTAGCACCACCAACTCTACGACTCTTCACCTCGACAGTGGGAGCTATATTGTTAAGCGCTTTTTTCCAAACTTCAAGACCATTCTCGCCTACTTTGTCTTCTACTTTTGCTACTGCATCGTAGAAAATGTTGTAAGCAATACTCTTCTTCCCGTCATACATCAGACAGTTTACAAACTTGGTCACCAAAGTATCATTGAACTTTGGATCAGGAAGAATATATCTCTTCTTTGGTTTCGCTTTTCTCATTTCTTTTTAATGTCTTAATTATTTCTTTTTGCCTGGAGCAGCTGCAGGAGCACCCTTGCCAGCTTTAGGTCTTTTAGCACCGTACTTGGAGCGACCTTGCTTACGGTCTTTTACTCCAGCAGTATCCAATGCACCGCGGATGATGTGGTATCTTACACCTGGAAGATCCTTAACACGACCACCTCTGATCAATACGATAGAGTGTTCTTGCAAATTGTGACCTTCTCCTGGAATGTAAGCATTCACTTCTTTTCCATTCGTCAATCGTACCCTCGCTACCTTTCTCATCGCTGAGTTAGGCTTCTTAGGCGTCGTAGTGTACACGCGAGTACAAACCCCTCTACGCTGTGGACAAGCGTCCAAAGCCCTAGATTTTGATTTGAATTCCAGTGTATTTCTACCTTTTCTTACTCGTTGTTGAATAGTAGGCATTAACTGATTAAAATTTAGATAGTCTGTAAACTGTTATTTTTTGGAACGCAAAGGTACAAGAAGTAATAAGAGTAACAAAATTAAGCACTTATATTTTTGTTAAGCTTCTCCTGCTTTTCCAAAGGACATGGGAAAGGTAGGAGCGCCTCCACCTTGGTTGATTTTTCCAAAGGCAGCCTCGTATTTTTCAATATTTTCTTTCAGTGCAGCCAGCAAGCGCTTGGCATGATCGGGAGTCACAATGATTCGTGATTTCACCTTTGCCTTGGGCACTCCTGGCATTAATCGAATAAAATCGATGACAAATTCCGAATTGGAATGGGCTATCATCGCCAAATTGGAGTAAACCCCTTCAGCAATTTCCTCAGGGAGCTCCACATTGATTTGCTGATCAAGTAACTGATTATCTTCCATGATTTTAAAGATTAAAAAAGGCCTGTAGAATACGTACAGGCCTTTTAGTTTGTTAGTAGTAGGTATTAAAGAATCGCTTCGCTAGTGGCTTTAGCAGACTTCTTTTCCATATTTTCAGAAAGCGTGTCGTATTCTGCTTTGGATCCTACGATCATGCCCAAGATGCTTCGCTGACCGGTACCGGCAGGAATCAAGTGGCCCACAATTACGTTTTCCTTCAAGCCTTTCAATTCATCACGCTTGCCTCGGATAGCCGCTTCAGAAAGCACTTTAGTGGTTTCCTGGAAGGAAGCCGCAGAGATAAAGCTTTCTGTACCCAAAGAAGCAGCAGTAATTCCTTGTAAGGTTGGCGCAGAAACTGCCGTTTCGGCATCCATTACCTGAACCAACTTCAAATCCTTACGCTTCAAGCTTGAATTTTCGTCACGAAGTCTTCGCGCAGAAATGATCATACCTGGCTTCAGTGTGGCAGAATCACCCGCTTCAAGGACAATCTTCTTATCCAAGATGCTATCGTTTTCCTCACGGAATGCCCACTTATCTACCACTTGATTTTGCAAGAAGCTCGTGTTACCAGCGTCAAGAATCTCAACCTTCTGCATCATCTGTGATACA
>JAXISU010000375.1:0-2672 GCA_034680425.1 Cyclobacterium sp. | reverse complement strand
TTTTGGTCTCGCAAAGGCGCGAAGCCGCAAAGAAATCCAACTTTTTCCATTTTACGCGAATGGTAGACAAGCCTCAACAATTCCTTTGCGTCTCTGCGGCTTTGCGAGAAAAAAAAGAATATCCGCCGCTGCGGACGCATTTAGATTTCGCTCCTCTGGAGCTCCGGGAAAATGGTCGGCAGGGTTTTTCTATTAACCTATTACCCCTCTGGGGTAATTTTTTTAACCTCCATTGCCATGAAAGTACAGGTGCAGATTTCAAAATAAGGGGGAATACATGCTCCGGAGGAGCATTATGTTAATAGAATAAATGCCAAAAAAAAGTGCCCAAAGCTCCAGCGGAGCGAAATAAAAAATGTACCAAAATCACCCCTCCCGACGCGCTGGGTGTTAAAAACATAAAATTAAACCACAAATCCTTTTTACTTCGCCGGTTTATACCCCAGTGCATAGGGTGTCCAAATCTCGTAAATCGGCTGACCTTGGGAGCTCAAACCACTGTGGTGCCATTCTCCATCGATGACCTGGTAGTCGAAGCCAAGGCTTGCGCCCACGCGGGAATTGTCTCTCGAGAAAAAGGTGATGGTTTCCACGTATTTTCCTCCCTCCGCGCTGTAGGTTCCTCCGCCCGTGCCCGAAAACTCACGAGTTTCGGAGTTGAAGGCCACCCACTGGAATCTACCTCCACTGAGAATTTTGATGGTACGTCTTGCCCCAGGGGTGGAGCGTTGAATCTGATCGTCTCGTTTTCTTCCCGTAATCACCCAGTTGCGCGTAAGATCATCTTTACTATCCGAAATTCGCTCCCAGGTTTCCACCAGAGGCCCCTTGGGGGTGGTGGCCGATACCGTCAGCCGGTTTCCGGTTAGGTTTACTTCAAAGGAAGTGACCATCCCTACGATTTCTGGATTGAGCGTAAAAAACTCCAAGGTCTCCTGAAGCTTGCCGGAAGTCATTGAAAATGGTCCTCCACCTGCACCTACAAAGGAGTTGTCCGCCAGATTTTTAATCCCAAAAGCAAAGTAATTGTCTTGATAGATTTTGATAAACTCTTGGCCGGTGACGGGGACTTGATTTTGGCTCACCAATTTCCAGGCCCCTTCCACCTGTTGGGCGCTAAGGGAAAAGGCAAAAAACAAAAGGGGTAGCAGGAGGAATTTTTTCATGGTAGGTTAGGGAATTGGCGATAGAAGATGGAAATTGAAAAAGATTCCACGAAAAACCAAGCACTCTTTTTTAGCAAAAGAACCTTCCCTTTCCTCCCATGCATACTTTCCAGTTTGGCAGCAGCAAAGAAGACGTACTCCAGGCCATCCCCGAACGCAAAATCAAAAAATTGACGGCAGGTGAGAAGCGCCTGGCGGTCCTGCGCATCGGGGAGCTCATCCATGTCTTTGATGCCCAATGCCCACATCGCGGGGCAGACTTAAGCCAGGCCAACATCAATGGAGCAGGGGAAATCATCTGTCCCCTACACCAGTACCGTTTTGACTTGAAGACGGGAGATGTGCGGTCAGGCTATTGTGCTTCGCTTCCTGTGTACCGCAACGAATTGACCGAATCAGGTCTCTGCATCTACCTTCCTTAATGCAAGGGAGCACCATTGGGAACGGGATGGTCAGCAGTGGCAATCCAGATGCCTCCATCGGCACTAGAAAATCCCGTAATGAGCACCTCTGACATGAAGTCTGCCACCTGACGAGGGGCCAAGTTGCAGACACAAAGAACCTGCTTTCCCAGTAAGTTTTCGGGTTGGTAATGGACCGTAAGCTGGGCGGAAGATTTTTTGATTCCGAGTTCTGGACCCAGATCCACCCATACCTGATAGGCGGGTTTTCGAGCTTTTTCAAAAGGCTCCACCCGCAGAACAGTTCCTACCCGAAAGTCTATTTTTTTGAAATCTTCTAGGTCAATCGTTTGCATTGCCGATATATTTTCTATTTTTAAGGACGTTTTTCGAAAGCTAACCCGTATTTCAATAAATTATGTGGAACTGTTCAAGAATATTTGCTGGTAAGGTTGCCCTGCTAAGCATGGCTGCTTTCGGCTACTTGCTCCTCCCATCTGAAGCAAGGGCTCAGGAGGAAAACACGAAGAAACCCTTCGAAAAACCCATTTCAGAAGAGTCTAGCATCCTTCCGGAAGCTGGAACGGCTACTCCACTAACCGTTCAAAAGACGGCAACAGTGAAGCCAGGCGTACCGCTACCCTTGCCTAGAAAAGAGATACATACGACCACCCATCTCCAGGAAAGAGAATCCAAAAAGAACGAATCCCCCTCCACCTTATCCTTCAATATTTTTTTATACATCGTAGATAAGTTTAAAGAGGATCAGGATAACTAAAAAAAAGAGGAGGTTAATACCTCCTCTTTTTTTTAGCTCGATGCAATAAATTCTTCGAGATCCTTCAAACTGATTTTTCCTTCGTAATAGGCTCGGCCAAAAACGGCTGCCTGAAGACCCAAGTCACGCAATCTTTTGAAATCATCGAGACCGCGAACACCACCGGAGGCGGCAATGTATAGATTTGGAAAGCGGTCCACTACTTCTTTGTACAGGTCAAAATTGGGACCTTCCATCACTCCATCACGGGTGACATCGGAGCACTTGACATGTTTGAGCCCGCGCTCGTAAAAAAATTCAATATGTTCAAATAGGTCTAGTTCTGTT
>JAXISU010000374.1:0-2697 GCA_034680425.1 Cyclobacterium sp. | reverse complement strand
TGACGAGGTCTTCCGATAGGCTCGCCTTTTTCAGTCATTTCTTTCCACTGAGCGATCCAGCCTGGGAGACGACCCAAGGCAAACATTACCGTAAACATGTCGGTAGGGATACCCAATGCACGGTAGATGATACCAGAGTAGAAGTCCACATTTGGATAAAGCTTTTTTTCCACAAAATACGGATCATTCAAGGCTGCATATTCAAGTTCCTTCGCGATATCAAGGACTGGATCTTTCACGCCAAGTTTGGCTAGCACTTCGTCTGCAGCCTTCTTGATGATTTTCGCTCTAGGATCAAAGTTTTTGTACACCCGGTGTCCAAAGCCCATCAATCTGAATGGATCGTTCTTGTCTTTGGCTTTATCCAAGTATTTCTTTGTATTTCCACCATCAGCTTTGATGGCTTCAAGCATTTCAATTACAGATTGGTTGGCACCCCCATGAAGTGGGCCCCATAGCGCATTGATCCCTGCAGAGACGGATGCATAAATAGGGCTTTGAGAAGAGCCTACCATACGTACGGTAGAGGTGGAGCAGTTTTGCTCGTGGTCTGCGTGAAGAATTAAGAGCGCGTCCAATGCTTTGGCTACTACAGGATCTACCTCGTAGCGTTCTGCTGGAAGTGCAAACATCATTTTCAAGAAGTTTGAACAGTAATCCAAGGAGTTGTCCGGATAGTTGACCGGATGGCCCATTTTATTTTTGTAAGCCCAAGCTGCAAATGTTGGCATCTTAGCCAAAAGTCGGATAATGCTCAGATTTATCTCTTCAGGGGTGCTATTTGAGTTTAGCGAATCTGGGTAAAATGCAGATAAAGAACAGATTAAAGAGGAAAGTACGCCCATTGGGTGTGCATTGGAAGGGAAACCATCCAAAATCTTTTTAATATCCTCATGCACTAGGGTATGGTACGTGATCTGCTTGGTGAAATCATCAAATTGTGCTTGTGTAGGTAGCTCTCCATAAATAAGGAGGTAAGCCACTTCCATAAAGCTTGATTTTTCTGCAAGGTCTTCAATCCGGTATCCTCTGTATCTTAATATGCCTTCTTCACCATCCAAAAATGTGATTGAACTAGTCGTGGATCCTGTGTTTTTGAACCCAGAATCTAGGGTGATCAGACCGGTGTCACTTCTAAGTTTAGCAATATCAATCGCAGGCTCGTTTTCGGTACCAACGATAATTGGGAATTCAAATTCTTGTCCTTTGTAGAACAGTTTGGCAGAATCAGACATGATGTAATTGTTTGTAGCTTATTTTGGATGTAAACTCTAAAATCGGCCTTAAGTTACTAAAATTGGCCATTTTTTAAAGAAATTATTCGAATGGTACGCTTAATCTTGGGGCTATCAAATTTGGTTCCTCTAAACTATTGATAACCAGTAGTTTTTGCGGTAGAGAGTTGATAAACCCCTTTTATGGATGAGATAACTGGATTTTTGGATCAAACAAAAAAGTCCCGAAGGACTTTTCTTACTCGCAAAAATGTTCAAATACTTCCACCAAATGCTCTCCAATCATTTTAGCATTTCTTCCTTCGATATGGTGTCTTTCGATAAAGTGAACAAGTTCACCGTCCTTAAACAAGGCCATTGCAGGAGAGGAGGGAGGGTAAGGCAATACCAATTCGCGGACTTTAGCGACAGCATCGCGGTCATTGCCTGCAAAAACGGTAGCCAAGGTAGTCGGCTTTTTGCCTGCCTGTTCCAATGCCATCCGTACTCCAGGTCTTGCTGCACCAGCAGCACAACCGCATACTGAGTTGACTACCACGAAAGTAGTTCCTTTATGATTTGGTCCGAGGTGAGCCGCAACTTGCTCTGCCGTACGAAATTCTTCGAATCCAACGGCAGACAATTCAGTGCGCATGGGGGCAATTAATTCTTCAGGATACATAGTTCTGCGTGTTTATTTTTCGTTTTAAAGAAATCCTAATTCTAGTTTGGCAACTTCAGACATCATGTCTTGGGTGTAAGGAGGCTCAAAGGTAACCTCTACTTCCACATGATTAATGCCTTGAATCTGTTGTATTTTCTCCTTCACCTCCGAAGGAATAAATTCTGCCGAAGGGCAATTGGGGGAGGTAAGCGTCATCAATACAAAAACATTGTTGACAGGGTATACGCTAATCTCATAAATCAATCCGAGTTCATATACATCCACAGGGATTTCAGGGTCATAGACCAACTTAATGGCAGTGACCACCTTGTCCCGAAGGTTCTCAATTTGGATGCTAGTATCAGAAGATTCGTTGGCGTTCATGTTAGGCGTTTTGCTTGGTTTGAAAGGCTAGGGCATAGCGCTTCATTTGATTCATCATGGCCGCCAATCCATTGGATCGTTGACTGCCTAGGATATTCCCCATGCCAATACGCGGGATAAAATCCAGGTTGGACTCCAGAATCTCCTTTGGACTCCGGTGATTCAAAACCCGTATCAGTAAAGAAATCAAGCCTTTGGTAATGTCGGTATTGCTATCGGCTCGGTAGTGTACCTTGCCTTCTTTCTCCTCTGCGACCAACCAAACCTTAGATTGGCATCCTTGGATGATGTATTCTTCCTTACGGAAGTCCTCTGGGAAGGGTTCTAGATTTCCACCCAATTCCATGATGTAGAAGATGGTGGATTCTCGGTCTTCGCCCAAAATCTCGAATTCGGCTACGATTTCATTCTGTATGTCTGCGATCGTACTCATTT
>JAXISU010000373.1:0-2703 GCA_034680425.1 Cyclobacterium sp. | reverse complement strand
CTCATTCTTAGCGTCATCAACAGTGTTTTGGGGGTAAGTCTCGATTCAGGCAATTAAATTCTTGTCTCCGACCCTTCGGTACGCTTTCTGGGTACCACCCTGCTGTCTCGCATAGATCGTTTCACCCTTGCTCTGGTGGACAGTCACGAGCAGGATGTATTTTTCTTCCTCATACATAGACTCGGGCTTAATGGTAACTACCTGAAGTTCCAAATCAGCTTTGGGAGAACAAAAGTCCTGGTTGGCTCCCTCAATCATGTAGCGTTCCTCTTCTGGATCAATTCCAATCAGTTAGCTGATCAGAAACCCCGATTAGGATAAGTCCACCTGCCGAATTTGACATCGCAGATAGGGTCTTGGCTATTTTTTCCTGTGAACTAATTTGCTGCTTAAATTCAAGTTGTTCCCCTTCAACTTTAAGTAGCAATTGATTCACAAATTCTTGATCTATTTTTTTTGGAAACATTTTCCCCATAATTTTTCTTTAACAAATGGAATTCCTCCATATTCGTCTATGGGCCTAGCCCAAACTTGTATTTCCTAAATCTACCACTGATGAGCTTTACCAACCCAGGATTTGACCCAGAAACAATTGCTCAACTCAAAGCAGAGTTGAAAGAGACCGGATTACCTTTCAAAATAATTCCTGATGAGGATAATTCTGAAGAGTATGTCAACTTTTATTTCATTGGCAATTACGAGGGCAAAGAAGTGATTTACGATACCGCACTCTATACCCTTCGCTTACATCATGCCAGTGAGGTATACGAATTGGCAGAGCATGAGGCGGCCAAAAAATTCCCAAATTTCAAAGCCATCAATTACGAAGAAGACGAAAATGGCAATATGAAGCCTTTGACTCCTGAGGAAGAGGAAATTGGTTGGTTTATCACCGAACTGATTATGGAGATGGAAGAGGAGGAAACGGTAAAAGTTCAGGAATTTCTTGACATGGATACCCATCACGATTATGGAATAGGATTGGATGTTTCCTTGAATGTGGAAGAAATAGATGAAGCAGTTATCTCCAAATTTATTCAAGAATTCAATGACGATACCTTGAGTTTGGACGAGACACTGTATTCCTTCATGACTGAGGACGAAGACTTTGAAGACGAGGACTAATAATCAAAAATCAATTAGTATCTGGCGTTAGTAGACTACTAACGCTTTTTTTATGCTGAAAATTGCGCTATCGCCTGTCTTTGAACATTCCCTACCTGAAGGGCATCGCTTCCCCATGGAAAAGTACAGTTTGCTCCCAGAGCAACTGCTTTTTGAAGGAACGGTAGCCGATTCAAATTTTTTTGTTCCTCAACTTGTGGCCGATGAGTGGATTTTATCCACCCATGAAGCCAATTATTTGGAGCGATTAAGAAACCTGGAACTCACTAAATCAGAAATTCGAGCCATTGGTTTTCCACTTAGTGAGGCATTGATTGAACGTGAAATTTGTATTGCAGGGGGATCTGTTCAGGCAGCCTGCTTTGCCAAGGAATTTGGCATCGGGATGAATATCGCGGGAGGAACCCACCATGCTTTTGCGAATCGGGGAGAGGGATTTTGTATCCTCAATGATTTGGCCATTACAGCCAATTACTTGTTGGGGTCCAAAATGGCTCAAAAGGTACTGATTGTGGACCTTGATGTGCATCAAGGGAATGGGACAGCAGCACTTTTTCAAGAAAATCCATCCGTGTTTACCTTTAGTATGCATGGAGAAAAAAACTATCCTCACCGAAAAGAAAGATCTGATTTAGATATTGGCTTGCCAGATGGAACGGATGATGCAACCTTCCTTAGTCTACTAGATCGAAACCTAAAGAAGCTCATTGATGAGGTGCAGCCAGATTTTATGCTCTACCAGAGTGGAGTAGATGTATTGGCTTCGGATCAATTGGGACGGCTATCACTGACTTTGTCTGGAGTTCAAGCTCGGGATCGCCTGGTGCTCAGCACGGCCAAATCTCAGGGCATTCCAATCATGTGCTGTATGGGCGGTGGCTACTCCAAACGAATAAAAGACATTGTAGAGGCACATGCACAGGTTTTTCGCTTGGCTCAGGATCTCTTTTTTTAGCTTGTTAACTGATTTTAACGAAGGAAATTTTCTGTGATTCTTGCAAAAAGAATACTTTATCTATATTTGCGACCTATCAACCCTAATTTTATTCAAGTGAGAAAAATTTTTACACGTTTCGCAGTTCTAGCTCTTGTAGCAGTGGTGGTTTATTCCTGTGGGGAAAAATCGGATTCAACTGGCGCTGATGCCTCTTCAACAGGCGGTGTTGCTGCTGGTGACTTAAAGATCGCTTATGTTCACACGGATTCCGTGATCAACAAATACGATTTTTTCAAAAAGAAGTCTGAAGAAATTACCGAAAAAGGAAAGAAGTTGGATTTGGATCTGCAGGCAAGAGCCAAGGGTTTCGAACAAGAAGTAGCCATGTTTCAACAAACAGGGGGCAACTTGACTCAAAATCAAATTCGTGCAAAGCAGGACGAGTTGATGCAGAAGGAACAAAACCTAGTCGGATACAGAGACAACTTGATGCGTGAGCTTTCTAATGACGAGTCTACTCTTTTGAATGACGTATACACTCAGGTTCAAGAATACATGAAGGAATACGCAAAAGAAAATGGTATTGATCTAATCTTGAGCCACACTCGTGGTGGAGCGATCTGGTACGCAACCGATGCAAT
>JAXISU010000372.1:0-2713 GCA_034680425.1 Cyclobacterium sp. | reverse complement strand
CCAAGCCTTGCACAAGAAGCCCAGTGGAAGCCCATCTTCAATGGCAAAGACCTAAATGGCTGGAAAGCCATGGCTGGAAAAGCCACTTTTGCCGTAAAAGATGGGGCAATTGAAGGCACGGCTGTCTACGGTACCGGGAATACCTTTCTGATTACAGAGGAAATGTATGGGGATTTCATCCTCGAATTAGACCTCAAAATAAGCCATTCCTCTTCCAATAGTGGAATTATGGCTCGCGGCCAATTCGATGCCACCAAGAATGAGGGCAAGGGTCTAGTTTATGGGTACCAAATAGAAGCCGATCCCAGCCCAAGAGCCTGGTCGGGAGGTATCTATGACGAAGCCCGACGAGGATGGTTTTATCCTTTGGACCTAAATCCCGCTGCCAAATCTGCCTTTAAACTAGGCGAATGGAATCATTACCGCATCGAAGCCATTGGCAACACCCTCAAAACCTGGGTCAATGGACAAGAGGTAGCGTACTTTGTAGATGACCTAGATGCTCGAGGTTTTATTGGATTACAGGTGCACAGCATTCAATCCAAGGAAGATGAGGGCAGAAAAACCTATTTTAAAAATATCCGCGTTCAAACGGAAAACCTACAACCCATTCCCTTCAAAAAACCTGTTTTTGTAGTCAGCACCGTCAAAAATGAGTTGACTCCAGAAGAGAAATCCCAAGGTTGGAAATTGCTTTTTGATGGCCAAACGAGCAAAGGCTGGGTAGGTGCCTACAAGGATGTCTTCCCAGAAAAAGGCTGGAGCATCGAAGATGGCATCCTGAAAATCCAAAAATCAGACGGAAGCGAATCCATGACCTTCGGGGATATCGTCACCACAGAGCAGTACAAAGCATTCGATTTGGCTTTTGATTTCAATATCAGCGAAGGCGCCAATAGTGGGGTCAAGTACTTTGTCACCCTTTCCGAAGGAAATACAGGATCGGCCATTGGCCTAGAATACCAAATCCTGGACGATGCCCTCCATCCCGATGCCAAAATGGGAAGAGATGGCAACCGAACCCTCGCCTCTTTGTATGACCTGATCAAAGCCGAAAAGCAAGCGCGATTTGTGCGCAAACCAGGTGAATGGAATCAAGGAAGAGTCGTTGTCTACCCAGACAATAAAGTGGAGCATTACCTCAACGGAGTCAAAGTCCTCGAATACCAAAGAGGATCTCAAGCCTACCGAGATCTAGTCGCCATCAGCAAGTATGCGATCTGGAATAAATTTGGCGAAGCCGAACAAGGCCGTATTCTCCTCCAAGACCATGGAGATGCAGTACAGTACAAAAACATCAAAATCAAACCCCTGAAGTAAATCAGGGTAGACAATACCACTATGAGCAAATCGAACAGAAGAGAATTCATCAAGAAAAGTACATTTGCAACCCTTGGGGTAGCCTCCCTAGGTTCACTAGCCTTTTCACCCAAATCCTATGCCCGCATTCTAGGTGCAAACGACCGACTAAATGTGGCCATTGCAGGCTTAGGAAGGCGTGTAGGTGCATTTTACGAGCCCATCGGATTGAAGAGCAGCAACGTCAATTTGCTTTACCTCTGCGATGCCATGCAGTCTCAGATGCCCAAGGCAGCGAAAAACTTTGAAAAATGGATCGACTACCAACCCAAGCAAGAGCAAAATATCTTCAAGGTATTGGATGATAAGGAGGTCGATGTGCTCATCAATGCCACTCCTGACCACTGGCATGCACCAGGTACCTGGCTTGCATTAGAAAGAGGAAAGCATGTCTATGTGGAAAAACCCTGTTCCCACAACCCTCGTGAGGGAGAAGTGCTCGTCGCGCTCCAGAAGAAATACAACAAGGTGGTGCAAATGGGCAACCAGCAGCGCTCCGCCCCAGAAAGTAAGGAAATCATCAAAGCCATCCACGAGGGAGTCATTGGTAAGGTCTACTTCGCCAAGGCCTTTTACAGCAATTCCCGAGGAGCGGTTCCTAACCCCATCCAACAAGCCGCACCGGCAGGATTGGATTGGGAGCTTTTCCAGGGTCCTGCACCTCGGAAACCCTATTTCCACGATACCTGGGATTACAATTGGCATTGGTATGGCTGGGATTACGGCACCGCGGAAACGGGGAACAATGCAACCCATGAATTAGACGTAGCCCGCTGGGCATTGCAGGTGGAATTTCCTACTGCAGTATCCGTGGTAGCAGGCAAAATGCACTACCCAGAAGACGGATGGACCATGTACGACACCATGGATGCGACCTTCAAATTTGGAGATGGAAAAGTCATCCAGTGGGATGGGAAAAGCCGAAACAATTACAAAACCTATGGTTCGGACCGAGGAACGATTATTTACGGTTCGGAAGGTACCGTCTATGTAGATCGCGGTGGCTACCGACTGCACGATCGTTCTGGAAAAGAAATCAAATCCAATCTCGCTTCCAACAACGAAGCAGGAACAGCCCTAGGCGGTGGTGGAGACATGAGTACCTTACACATTGTCAATTTCTTCAACGCAGTACGAGGCACAGAAAAACAAAACTCGACCATTGAGGAAGGTGCAGTGTCTACCCTATTGTGCCATTTGGCAAATATCAGTAGCCGTACAGGAGAAGCCTTGACCTGTGATCCGAAGAATGGACATGTCCTCAATTCCCCTAAGGCCATGGCTTTGTGGACTCGAGAATACGAAAAAGGCTGGGCTCCTCCCACGGTTTAATTGCTTGTTCCGAGGCTCAATT
>JAXISU010000371.1:0-2729 GCA_034680425.1 Cyclobacterium sp. | reverse complement strand
GGCCAGGAGCAATTGGAGGCCTTGGAACAACTTGATTCCATCAATCATTTGCTGACGAAAATTTTCAAGAAGGAGGTCTTTTCACAAGTGAAAGATCCCTCCAAATTTGGTTTTTCTGATCAGGTAAAGGCGGTGGTAAAAAACCGTTTTGAAGGAGAGTTGGATCCTGGTGCGTACCTGAATGCACTTTGGGAAAAGGCATCTGGTCTTGGTATTCGCATCTTATCCGGAGTTTCGGTGGTAGAAGTCAACCATGAAGAGGGTCGAGTCCTTGCAGAAAAAAAAGATAAAAAAGAGATTTTTGAATTTGTTGGAGAGCGGGTGGCTATCTGTACCAATGCCTTCACGCAGAAACTTTGGCCAGCTTCTCCCTTGGAGCCAGGTAGGGGATTGATCTTATTGAGCAAGCCCATCGCTGGAGGTATTCCTTGGAAGGGAGGCTTTCACCTAGATCGAGGATACGTGTATTTCCGAGAGGTTGAGGGTCGGCTACTCTTGGGAGGGGCCAGAAATAAAGACTTTGAAAAGGAAAAAACCACCGAATTTGAAGTTAATCCTACGATTAAGGCACACTTGGAACGATTGGCTCAAGAGGTAATTTTTCCAGGAAGACCCCTAGAATGGGAGATGGAATGGACCGGTATCATGGCATTTGGGTCCAAAAAATCACCCATCATTCAGCAGATTGGAAAAAAGACTGCAGTGGCAGTTCGACTTGGAGGTATGGGCGTAGCCATAGGCTGGCAAGTGGGCAAGGAGTTATCCGAACTACTTTCAGACCTGTAATTGATTTTTTTTCTTTAGTTTCATGGCTTCTAAACACTTGACTTCAACCGAATGACTTCAATTCCAAAAGTACCGAAGGTGCTCGACGCACTAATTCCCCTACTTTTCTTAATTGTTCTTCTGATCGTAAGCATTCAAGTGTTTGGCACAGATGGACTTTCGGGTTCCAGTCAGATCGTCTTGATTCTATCGGCCACAGTTGCGGGGCTGATTGCGGTATTTCGTTTAGGGTTTACTTGGGAAACACTCCAGGAAGGGGTGGTAAAAAGTATCAGTTCTGCGATGAGTAGTATTCTCATCTTGTTTTTGATCGGTGCCTTGGCAGGAACTTGGCTGTTGAGTGGGATTGTACCTGCCATGATCTATTACGGTTTGCTGGTGTTGAGTCCCACCATTTTCTTATTTGCAGCCTGTTTTATTAGCGGGATTGTATCCACGGCCACAGGAAGTAGTTGGACTACCGTGGCTACCGTGGGAGTTGCCTTACTTGGAATTGGTAAAGCGCTTGGCTTTGAAGAAGGAATTATTGCAGGGGCCATTATTTCGGGGGCTTACTTTGGAGATAAAATGTCCCCCTTATCCGATACCACCAACCTTGCTCCAGCGATGGCAGGTACGGACCTATTTACTCACATTCGGCACATGGCCAAAACTACTACTCCTACCATGATTATCACCCTGATCTTATTTTTGGTGATTGGGTTGAATTACGATACGGCAGGAAATGTAGCGGATGTTCAGATCATTTCTGAAGTTATTTCTTCTACTTTCACAATCACTCCCTGGTTATTTGTAGTTCCGCTTTTGGTGATTGTGATGATTGTTAGAAAAGTGCCAGCATTACCAGCATTATTGGCAGGGGCCCTTTTGGGAGGGGTATTTGCTTTGATTTTTCAACCCGAAATCATCGCTCGAATTGTAGGGGAGGAGGGTTCATTCTCTTACATTGGGTTTAAAGGAGTGATGATGGCCTTGTTTGGTGAAATTAGTATAGTCACTGAAAATGCCCTAGTAAATGAGCTTCTGGTCACTCGTGGGATGGCAGGAATGCTCAACACCATCTGGCTGATCGTCTGTGCCATGGTTTTTGGAGGGATCATGGAGGAGAGCGGCATGCTGAAGGTCTTGGCTGAATCCATGATCCGAAAAGTTCATCGCGTTGGATCTCTGATAGCTACCACTGCAGCTACTTGTATCTTTTTTAACATCACTACCTCAGATCAGTACTTGGCTATCCTGGTTCCAGGTAGAATGTACGCCGACGTGTATAAGAAACGAGGACTCAAGCCTGAAAACCTATCCCGTACCCTAGAGGATTCAGCGACAGTGACCTCCGTGTTGGTGCCTTGGAATACTTGCGGAGCCACTCAAGCCTCTGTTTTGGGTGTAGCGACCCTCGTGTATGCTCCCTATTGCTTTTTTAACATCATCAGCCCCATCATGACCATCCTCTATGGTTATTTAAATATCGGTATCAACTATTACCCCAAGGACGAAGAGTTGGCATGATTCCATACAGTATCAGTAAAGAAGAATTATTGGAGTTGCCGCTAGGCCAATTTGAAGGTCCGATCTACTTGATTGATCGTCCCGAGCAGGTGGAAGATGCGGTAGATTTTCTAGAGGATCAACCTCTCATTGGCTTTGATACCGAAACCAAGCCTTCGTTCCGAAAAGGGGAGTTCAACCACGTTTCCTTACTTCAACTATCGACTGCCAATCAAGCCTTTATTTTTCGACTCAATCAAATCGGATTTCCGCCTGCATTGAGAAGTCTCCTTGAAAAAGAAAATGTACTCAAGGTGGGCGCTGCCGTGCACGATGACCTCAAGGCCTTAAAAAAGTTGACAGACTCTTTTTATCCCCAATCCTTTTTTGACTTGAATGACGAGCTCAAAAAGGTGGGTTTTCACAATGTGGGTGTGCGCAATCTTTGTGGAATG
>JAXISU010000370.1:0-2734 GCA_034680425.1 Cyclobacterium sp. | reverse complement strand
GATGCAAATTAACTAAATCAGGCTACATAACTGCCATATTTTTTTGTTACTTGCAGGCATGATTCGGCTGTTTTTATTTCTTTTTTCGGGGCTTTTGTTAGGATTCCAAGGGTTTGCGCAGCAGCAAGCTGTAGCCAAATTGGTGTGGAAAGTCAACCGTATTGATTTAGGGACGGTGCTGGAAGAGCAGGGTCTGCAGTCCGTCACTTTCGACTTCATCGTCAGTCAGGGAAGATACTTTGCCATACAGGAGGTAGTTACCGATTGTGGTTGTACTACGGTATCCTATTCCAAGGATTCGTTGGGAATTGGGGAATCGGGAAAAATCTCGGTTGATTTTGATCCCAGCTCCGCTGCGGGTTTTTTCTCCAAATTGGTGCTGGTCAAAGGCAACCAAGGTCAAGTTCAGGACTCCCTTTTTATTGAAGGTATCGCACTTCCTTATCCGGCTAATTTGGAGCGGAATTACCCAGTCAAGCTAGGATTCTTAGGTTTGCGAATGAAAAAGGTAAGCATGGGCGATGTTTTTGACAACGAACCCAAAGTGAAGTACCTCGAATTTTTCAATTACGGAACCCAAACTTTGGAGAAGCAGGACTTTAATGCGAAGGTGCCCGCTTACATGCAGATCGAACAAGTTCAAGACCTAGTTCGTCCCCAGGAAAGAGGATTATTGAAGATTAGCTATGAGGCAAAGCAGCGCCCCGAACTAGGAACAGTCTCTGACAAGATTTGGATCAATTGGAGGAAAGAGGAGGAAGGGAAAATGGAATTGGAGGTCTTGGCTGACCTTTTTGACTATTTTTCGCCCATTTCTAAGGAGCAGCTAGACGATGTTCCTCAACTGATGATGAGTGATAAAATAATCCAGTTGGGGGAGATCAGTTCCAATGCTGTGCAGCGCCGGTCTGTCACGCTAACCAACTTAGGGAAAGAGAATCTAGAGATTCGAAAAGTGCAGGGCAATTGCCCTTGTTTGATTACTGAATATTCAAAATCCGTGCTTTTGCCAGGGGAAACGATGGAATTGAACTTAGTATTTGATCCAGTTGGAAGAAAAGGAATTGACCAACGGAACATTTACATTTTCACCAATG
Source organism: Cyclobacterium sp. (assembly GCA_034680425.1). GTDB lineage: Bacteria > Bacteroidota > Bacteroidia > Cytophagales > Cyclobacteriaceae > Algoriphagus. The sequence goes on along the minus strand of JAXISU010000370.1, from coordinate 1,637 downwards.
ACCCGGTAAATCCGGTTCAGCTGCTCGTATTAAAAAGTCGGATTGATTAGAAAATTACTCACTGAGATTTAAGAATAATTCAATCCATATTTCTTTTTATCTCTTTGTAAAACATGATTTAACCAATTGATTGATAATAAATTAACTAGATGATGTTAAACTATCAAATAATAAAAAAATCGCTTGTTTTATCCCTGAGCTTAGGTTTGATGGGAGGTATCTATGCCGAGGTTTTAGCACAAAAAATTCCTTATGCAGGAGAGCGTATTGTGGTGGTGACGGATGGGAATGAGCATGGTAAGGACGACTGGGCAGCGACTCCAATTTCCTTGGCTTTAATTGCCGCGAAAGAAATCCAAGATCAGGTGATGGTGTATGCCTTCAGTAGCCACACTTGGGGATCCAACAAAACCCATGCAGGTGCCGATGCCCAGATGCGTGAAAGCGCTTTCCTGGGAGCCAAGCAGTTTGGATTCAAAAAAACCAAGTTTATTGAAGCGGTCACCGCTCCAAATTTTGCTATCATTGAGATTACTGAACTCATCAACAAGAGTTCATCCAAAAATCCTTTGACGATCCTCGCATCTGGTCCTTTGGAAATTATTGGAACGTCTTTGAATGAAGCAGATTCAACCAAACTTAAATTCGTTCGAGTTATTTCATACTCGACCTGGGATCAGGAGCATGCTAATAATCCTGGAGAAGGGGAAACGCATACGGGTTGGACCTGGGAAAAGCTTCGAGAAAGTTTTCAAGACAAGCAATTGCAATTGGTTTCTTTGGTCAATGAAACGAATGGAAAGGAAGGCCTGAAAGCCCCTTTATCCGCTTATGCATGGTTGAATGATTCTTCGAAAAAGGAGCCAAAGCCATTTGAAAAGGGATCTTGGGCCTGGTTGTATAGTCGGCTTGAGACTTCTAAAAATGGAAACGAAGTCAATCCTGGCGATGCACGGTTGATTTATTACTTACTCACAGCTAATCCCAATCCTAGCGTCAAGGACCTGCAAGAAATGTTAGCGAATCCAAGTAAATGGAATTAAAAAAGAGCCCTCCCGAAATTGTTTTGGGAGGGCTCTTTTTGAAGTTAACCTCAAAGAGGATTCAATTTATTTGAAAGCAGGGATTCCCGTGATTTCGTTGCCTAGGATTAACAAGTGGATATCGTGCGTGCCTTCGTAAGTTAATACAGATTCTAGATTCATCATGTGTCGCATGATCGGATACTCTCCTGTGATGCCCATGCCTCCATGAATTTGTCGAGCCTCGCGGGCGATATTCAGGGCCATTTCCACATTGTTGCGCTTGGCCATGGAGATGTGAACGGTCTTGGCTGTGCCTTCATTCATCATCTTGCCTACTTTCCAAGCCAATAGTTGAGCCTTGGTGATTTCAGTCAGCATTTCTGCTAGCTTTTTCTGGGTCAATTGAAATCCTGCAATCGGCTTTCCGAATTGTATGCGCTCTGCAGCGTATTTCCGTGCGGATTCGTAGCAATCCATTGCTGCACCAATGGCTCCCCAGGCTATGCCAAATCGTGCTGAGTCCAGGCACATCATCGGAGCACCCAATCCAGACTTATTAGGCAAAAGATTTTCCTTAGGCACTTTCACGTTATCAAAAACCAATTCACCAGT
>JAXISU010000369.1:0-2736 GCA_034680425.1 Cyclobacterium sp. | reverse complement strand
CAGGACAGCCTAGGAGCTCTTGTTTTCAATAGATAAGTTGGAATTCGGGCAACATAATTACAGCCCATAATAAGTCTTGAACTGCCGCTGCATTCGGTTTTGCACCGAGCACTTTCTTCGCCACTTCTAGCTCCCTGGGGTTCGGTTTTCGAAGTAATGCTTTGGCATACAATTGTTCCGCCAGGACTTTCGGATCACCAAATGTACTTGCCCATTTTTCCCCTCCTTTGACGAGCGAATTATTCAATTTTTCTCCATTGCTGAGCTCCAAGGCTTGTAGTAAGTTGGCTTGAGAGTCCCTACTGACGGAGACTATTTCCCGATTTGGGCGGCCTAGGGATTTCAGAAATTCGTTGTTGGCCACCAAGGAGGCTCGCGCAAATCCCAAATTAGATTTGGCCTCAGGAATCAATTGGTAAGGGCGAAATTTCACTTCCACAGAATCAAATAGGGGTGCGGAAATTTCAGAAACCGCATCGGAAAATTGTTCTGCAGTGATCCTTCTTCTGACCATTCCCTGAAACTTGAAATCTTCAGCCATGAGTTTGTCAGCGGATGAAACGGACACCGAGGGGCTCTGATAGATTTTGGAGCTTGTAATTTGAAAAATCAGGCGCTTGATGTCGTAGCCATTTTCCACAAAATCTACGGCCAGCCAATCAATCAAATCTTGGCTCCAAGGTAGGTTGTCCATCTCGTCCACAGGTTCTACAATTCCCCTTCCCATCAACTGCTTCCATACTTTATTGACTAGGGTCCGGTACATCCTTCCATTGGCAGGCTGAACAAGTTGATCGGCAAGCTGCCGTAATTTTTCTGCCTTGGTGGCGAGCGAATCGATATCGCCGAGTTCTTCCCAGAGGATCTTGGTTTTGGCCATTTTGCCTGTAGGGATTTCACAACGATTTACTTCCAGGGTAGAATCGGCAAAAATATTTGCGAAAGCATAGGCCTGCTCGAGCTTCCAGTCATTGATAAAGCTATCATGGCAGGAAGCACACTTGAGATTTAGGCCTAGGATAACTTGCCCCACATTTTGAGCAGCCTGCAATTCCGTTCGCTGGGAAGCATTGATTGTTCCGCGCCAACGTATGCCTTCAATAAAACCTTTTGATTTTTCGGAAGGATTCAGCAGTTCTTTGACAAACTGATTGTAGGGCTTGTTGTCTCGAATAGCCGTATAAAGCCAATCGGAGATGGCAAATCGTCCTCCAGTGATGTATCCCGTGCCGGTGTAGTCATTTCGTAGGTTGTCGTTCCAAAAAGTCATCCAATGCTGGGTATAATCATCGGTTCTATCCAGAAGTTTCTGGATTTCAATTTCCCGTTTCTGAGGGTTGCGATCTGCCTGGAAGGATGCCAGTTCCTTCGGTGTAGGCAAGAGCCCAATGATGTCTAAATAAATTCTTCGGAGAAAGGTGCGGTCATCTACAGGACTGCCAAAGCTGAGTTGATTTTCTTGAAAGTATTTATTTACGAGCCGGTCAATTGGATGTTCAAGCCCAGGTTGTATTGGGGGAAGTTCGGGCTTTCTCGGAGCCAGGGCCGCTACGCGATAGACGGATTGTTGAGCTACTCCTTCCGGCCAAGGCGCTCCCTTTTCGATCCAAAGCGTCAACAGTTGAATTTCTTCATCTTTGAGTAATTTGCCCTTGGCAGGCATGACCTCTTTGTGGGTTTTGGAAAGGGAAATTCTCCGGATCAGTTCACTTTCTCCAGGGTTTCCAGGTACTATAATCTGTCCATTTTCTCCCCCAGCAAAGACAAATTCTTTTTCATCCAATCGCAATTCACCTTCAATTTTTGCTCCTGAGTGGCATTTGTAACAATTATGGGCCAGTACCGACCGCACGTTCGTGACAAGCTGAATTTCTTTTTCTACAGAAAGATCGGAGGCGAATGAAGCAAGGTCTATGGTTAAACTTTCAGGTGCTTCCGATTCTTCATCCCAGGAGGGGATAACTTCCGTCAAAAAGTCCTCCCCGTGGGTAAGTGAGGCACCCAAATGTCCAGCGATTCCGATTCCCAATCCAGAAGCAAAAAGAAGCATCCGGTAAATCATTCGAGTGGAAGACTGGGATTGCCGGCTTGTCTTCCTTGAAAAATAAAGGAGAACCACAGCCAATCCTGAAGTGATGAACCCGATTAGTTGGTGCAGATCGAAGGTTTCTCCGCTTATGCCTTCACTACTGGCGTGGAGCCAACCAAAAAGCGCAGAGATTAGGGTGCTTATCGATCCAACCAAGACGAGCAGTTGGATGGCAGGACGGAACTTGGAATTGAAATCTTTAAGGGTAAACAGCTCGAGAAAGCCTGCAAAAATCAGCAGTGAAATCGGGAAATGAACTACCATGGGATGCAAACGGCCAAAAAATTGCCACAGCCAGAAATCTGTAGCGGTGTCGGATCCTACAGTTTCTGCTAAAGCCGAAATGACAGGCACCATTACTCCAAGAGTGGCCATTGTCCACTTCAAGAGGTAGAATAGGTTGTTTGAAGAACTGACCTTAGAATTCATCTAGTTAAAATCTAAGTTAAGATACAAAATATCGTATTTCTAGCTAATTCTAACGGTATAAAAATTCAGGTAACTCGTAGACGGACAAGAGTCTGCGGTTTGCAGGTCTCTTTCTTGAACTTCAACCCTTATTTCTTTAGGTTCTACTATCACAACTGTGACTGAGACTTTGCAAAATCAATAGATATCAGTTAGTTTGGTTCAAATGGACTTGTATT
>JAXISU010000368.1:0-2759 GCA_034680425.1 Cyclobacterium sp. | reverse complement strand
TGAGAGGAAAAATCCATTTTAGCGATAGTCCAACCAAAAAAGATAGTGGTAAGCGGAGTAAGTACAAAATGGTGAAGGGGATTGTACCGGGTATGGTTCCCGTAGTTTTGATTTTTCATGGGTAGGGATAAAAAAAAGGAGGCTTGTGGCCTCCTTTGGTATAAGATATTAATGTTCGCTTTTCTTCTTTTTGGCAAAGGTGCTTCTCGCATCCATTAAAGAAATTCCTGCACCGAGCCCAATTAGAGAGCAAACAATCAATAAAAACAGCTGTGCTCCAGGCATAATTGGAGAACTAAAGATATCTAATAGGATCATACAAGTTTAATTTCTAAGTGAATAGGTATCAAAGATAGACTAGAAGCCTCAAAATTACAAGGGAGAAAGAGTAACCCTCGGATTAGCAATTAATCCAAGTCGTCATCAAATTCTTCCTCTTCTTCGAAGTCACCGAAATCATCGTCAGACTCTTCTTCATCGAAGTCGACAATGTTGTCGTCCAAAAATTCGTTGTCTTCATCGAGGTCATAGCCGTCCTCAAAATCGTCTGCAAAGTCATCCTCTTCCTCCTCAAACTCATCCATTTCTTCGAATTCTTCTTCAAAATCCTCCATAACTTTCTTTAAAAGGGTTTTTATGATTCAACGATACGAAATAAACCAAAAAATTAATTACACCAATAGGGGTGACTTTAATTTTTTTTCAATTTCTAGTACTTCTAAATTAGGCTGAGAAGCAATCCACTTTTCTCTCAATAAGTTAGCCCAAACTTGCAGGTAAAAAATCACATCTTCACGTGAATTTTTATTTAGGGAATCTCTTCTTCCTTTTTCCATTTGAGCTAGAATTTCAGGATCCGATAAGCGTTCCAGGTGTCCCAAATCGTTTAGGCTTACTCCTTTTTCCAGCATTTTACTTACAATCAAATCGATCGGGTAGCCACTAGTCGGGCAATAATCGATCAATTGCTCATTCCAATCTCCATGGCGCTGCATGGCATATTGGTGGATTTCAGCCCGAGAAAAAGGAGTGAGTTCTTGTGCTAAATTTCCACAATTGCAGGCACCCATGTGTCCCCATTGGTAAGATGCACCTTGCTGAAGTTTGGAAGCAGTACGCTCCAATGCGACGATTAATTCTGGATTTGCTGTTGCCATGTTTTACTTTTTCGGTTTAACCCAATTTAATCGAGATGGTTTTGATTTCTGTCTTCCTTTTTTGTCTCACCTAATTTACGCTAGATTTTAAAAAAACGGAATACGGAAAGCCCTCCTTAGGAAAATTTTTCTTTGCCACGAAGCAAATCAAAAAATAGGATAAAATCAGATGCCAGACTGTAGAAGGGATAGGTGAAGGTAGCAGGCTTATTTTTCTCAAAAAAGAAATGCCCTACCCAGGCAAAACCATAACCAATTACTGGAATGGCTGCTAGCCAGATGTATTGTGCCATCGCGATCGCTACACCTAGTACCACCAAAACCAATCCGGTGCCGATAAAGTGAAGTACGCGTGAGGTAGGGTTCTGGTGCTCAGTTAAGTAGTAAGGATAAAATTCCTTTAAAGAGGTATACTTCTTTTCCATGACTAGTTATTTTGGGTAAAATTAAACTCAAGAAATGTATTTGTAGTTTTTTCCAAGGCTTTTAAGGTGATTTTCGCTTTGCTTTTGGGTGAAGAGACCTCAGTAACCCCCGTGAGCGTCATCAAGGACTTTTCTTGAATTGGATCAATTACATCTAGGATTACTTGCAGTAGCTCGTACTTGGTGGTAGTTACAGTAGAACGATAGTTTCTCATCATCGGATTGAATAACCAAGGATCGTACATGCGCATTCCCCAGAAAGGATAGGGATTCATCGTATTCACACGTTCACGCTGCCTTGGATCTTCATTCGAGTGGTAACGGATGACCAAATCAGGCTGCTTGGCGTCGTATACAAGCCCCGCAGCTAGTAATTGGGCTTCTAACGCTTCTAGCACCTGCTGGTCCAATTTGGGGTCTGCAAAGCCTGGAATGCCTAGTTCCTTATTGACCAACACAAAACTCTGATACCTCTTTTGAAACGGGATCTCTCTATTTTCCACGAATACCTCAGCCGAGTTGCAGGAAAAAAGCAAGGCAACTAGGAGAAAGACATAAATGGGGACAGTTTTCATGCTTGAGAAGGGTACAGCTTTTATTTGTTTGCCGGTCAAAGGTGAAGTTAATTTATCTTTTTCATGAAAAAAATACGAGGATTCTGAAGAATGTGTTTCGGTCTACCGCAATGAATGCTATTTTTGACAAATTATACCCATGAGTAGACCTGATTTTGACGATATCTATATGGAATTGGCGGTAAATCTCGCCAAGCGATCCCATTGTATTAAAAAGCATGTGGGAGCCGTATTGACGAAGGATACCCGAATCATTTCTATTGGTTACAATGGTCCTCCCGCAGGTACGCACAATTGTGATGTGGAATTTCCAAGCGAAGGTTGTGCAAGAGATTCCAAAGGTAGCTGCTCCTTAGCTTTGCATGCAGAGCAAAATGCCATTCTCTACGCTGTTAAAAATAATACTTCCGTGGAAGGATCTACATTGTATGTGACCCTTGCGCCTTGTTTGGCTTGCGCACGTATCATTTTTTCCATGGGGAGTTCCAAGGTGGTCTACCTCTTTTCCTATGCAGAATACAAGGGGATAGGATCGGATGAGGGGGTTGACTTTTTGGTCAAATTTGGCGTGAATGTGCAGCGCTACAGCAAATCGCTTGAAG
>JAXISU010000367.1:0-2769 GCA_034680425.1 Cyclobacterium sp. | reverse complement strand
CCCCGTCGCTCCTCCAAATTTGGCAGCATAAGGAACTTGTGCCAGTAGTTCCAATTGATTCTGTAGACGTACCACAAAAACCTGAATTTCTTTACCTAATCGAGTAGGGGAGGCAGGTTGCCCGTGCGTTTTGGCTAGCATGGGTATAGCAGCCCAGTCAGAGGAAAGTACTGAAAGCTGAGAAATTATCCCTTGAAGAGCAGGAAGAATTACTTCCTGAAGTCCTTCCTTGAGCATCAAGGGAGTCGCAGTATTGTTGATATCTTGGGAAGTGAGCCCAAAGTGGATAAACTCCTTGTATTCCTCGAGTCCCAAAGAATCGAATTTCTCTTTCAAGAAGTATTCGACTGCTTTCACGTCGTGGTTGGTAGTGCGCTCCGCAGTTTTGATCCATTCCGCATCTTCCAGGGAAAAATCTGTCACCCAGCTTCGTAGTTTTGGAAATAGACCCTTGTCAAAGGATGCGAGTTGGGGGAGTGGCAGCTCGCAAAGTGCGATAAAATAATCCACTTCCACCCGTACCCGGTACTTGATGAGGGCAAATTCTGAAAAGTAAGCCCGAAGCGGGGCAGTTTTGCCGGCATATCGTCCATCCACAGAGGAGATTGCAGTCAAGGCATTTAATTCCATAGCATCCAATTTGGGGTCGAAAACTAGGGGTTGACCCTATTTTCTGAAAATCAAAGGTAAGGCTTTGCCTTCAAAAAGTGGCTGAATCCACCTGCTTTTCTATCGCCTCTGAAACTTCTCTCTTGGATTAAAGGTTATCCAAAGAAATTTCTTTTCTGAATCTCCAGATTCTTGATGAAGAGACTAATTTTGCAAGCACCCCCAATTTTATACCCATGTTCAATTTTTTCAAGAAAAAGACAGATTCTCCGAAAGCCAATCCCTACCTGCCCTTGAAGGTGCGTGAGGTGATCAAAGAGACAGCCGATACCGTTACCATTTATTTTGAGCAACCCGAACCCTACCTAGAATACCAGCCAGGACAATTTTTGACCCTAGTACTGGAGTTGGATGGAAAGGAGCAGCGCCGTTCCTATTCCTTGTGCACCTCGCCCTACGTAGATCCATTTCCAGGTATTTCGGTAAAGCGGGTTCCCAATGGATTGTTTTCCAATTACCTGAACGAGAAAGTATTCCCTGGAAAGACGCTGAATGTGCTTCGGCCTTTGGGAAATTTCACCACTACTTTTCATTCCAAAAATCGCCGGCATTTCTTCCTAATTGCCGGAGGAAGCGGAATCACACCCATGATGGGCTTGTTGAAGTCTGTCTTGGTCAATGAGCCTTCTTCTCGCGTGACGCTCATTTACTGCAGTCGTTCGGAAGAGGAGATCATTTTTGCCTCCCAACTCCATTTACTTGAACTCGCCAATCCAGATCGCTTGAAGGTGATTCACAATCTCAGTCAGCCATCGGATGCTTGGACGGGTTTGAAAGGTCGTTTGGCACCTGAGCTGCTGTCCGAACTTTTTGCGCAAGCGGAATACGAGCCACGCTACGAGGAAGAATACTTTATCTGTGGCCCGGAAGGACTCATGCAAATGACCATGCAGGTACTAGAGCAACTCGGAGTAAACCAAGATCGAATCCACAGCGAAAGCTTTTTCTCTGCTGCAGCTCACCAGGCGCAGGAAGATGCGAAAGCTGGCATTACCGCAGGTTTACTTTCTCGAGATGTCACCATTCAACTCGAAGGAGAAGATCATTTGGTGACAGTTGGTCCAGGAAAAACCATCTTGGAAGCAGGACTTGCCGCTGGATTAAACATGCCTTACAGCTGCCAAAGTGGGCTTTGTACGGCTTGCCGTGGTCGATTGAGTGCAGGAGAGGTGAAAATGGATGAGGACGCAGGCTTGAGCGAAAAGGAGATGGCTGATGGCTACGTGCTCTGCTGCGTTTCCAGGCCCTTGTCTGAAGGGATTCACGTCACCATTGAATAACTATCCCTATGGAAATTGAACATTTGCGAGCTGCGTATCGCCGCACCGAACAGCTGACCTTGATTTGTTTAGTCCTTGCCTTACCGCTGTTTGGTGGCATTTACTTGTACCAGCAAGGTGGAAACCTGGATAAAACCCTTCCTCAATTGCCGCTCTTTGCGCAGGTTTTGTTGTTGATAGCCTCACTAGGGCTTTTGGCGGTGCATTACTTTTTGTTTCACCGTCGAATCAAAGCCACTTTTGTCCAAGAGGAACTTTCAGCTAAAATTCTAGGCTACCTAGCTGCTACAAAACAGCGGCATTGGTTGCTTTTTCTCGTGGCCGTGGCGAGTAGTTTGGGATTGTTATTTAGTTCCAACCCTGGATTTGTGGTCGTTTTTGCGCTTACATTGGTGTTTTTTTCCTTGGGCAAGCCTACTCCCGATCGGATGATGCGCTTGCTTCGATTGAAAAAACAAGACCGGGAAACTCTTGTCGAAATTTCCCGGCCCTCTTAAACTCGTTTATTGCGTAGTTGAACTTAATCCAATCAGTTGGTGATGGTCATGTTACCCGAGGTAATATTTCCACGTACTGTGTTGGGAGCGTTGTTGTTGATGTCCAGCGTTTTTTCTTTGGTGGCATTTCCCACGCGCAGATTCCCGGAGGTTGCTCTTAAGTTATAGTTGAAGGCACCAAGGTCTGAAGGAGTCTGCACTGTAAAGTTGCCCGAGGTCCCGTTAAATTGAGTCTTCGATCCTAGCCCTGAGTTGACTGCTGTCATATTCCCTGAAGTAATTCTCATCGTGCCCAGCTCCTTTACGTTTTCTAGTTTGGCATT
>JAXISU010000366.1:0-2771 GCA_034680425.1 Cyclobacterium sp. | reverse complement strand
CAACCTTTACCTGATAAACTGGCGGAGTCCATCCGTCAAATGATTCAAGACGCACGATGAGTATTCCTTCTGGCAAAGCCATTATTTTTTCCGCTCCCTCGGGATCTGGAAAGACTTCCCTAGTCAAGCATTTGATGCAGCATGTTCCCCACCTGGGCTTTTCGATCTCTGCCTGTACCCGAGATCGACGAGGTAGACATGAGGTCCATGGACGGGATTACTATTTTTTAAGTATCGATGAGTTCAAACAAAAGATCGACCAGGATGCCTTTGTGGAGTGGGAGGAAGTGTATGCAGGCAACTTTTATGGTACACTGAAAGAGGAGGTGCACCGAATCTGGAAGGAAGGAAAGGCAGTCATTTTTGACGTGGATGTCAAAGGTGGACTGGCCCTGAAGAAATATTTTGGAGAGCAGGCCTTGGCCATTTTTGTAAAGGTGCCCTCTTTGGAAGTATTGGAGTCGCGTCTCAATGATCGCGGTACCGAATCGGAAGAATCACTTTCTCGGAGAATCTACAAAGCCAAGTTCGAGATGACTTTTGAGCCGCAGTTTGATGTGACCGTTCTCAACGATGATTTTGCCAAATCTTCAGCTGAGACAGTTGATTTAGTGAACACTTTTTTGAAGGCCTAAGCATGAAAATAGGGCTGTACTTTGGTAGTTTCAATCCCATACATGTGGGACACCTGATTATCGCCCAGACGCTCTTTCAACGGGGAGGATTAGATCAAGTTTGGTTTGTGGTAAGCCCACAAAACCCCCTTAAAAAGCAGGAGTCCTTAGCGCATGAGCAAGACAGACTTCGGATGGTGGAGTTAGCCATTGAAGCTAATTTTGATTTTCGGGCCACGGACGTGGAGTTTCGAATGCCACGACCCAGCTACACCATTGATACGCTCACTCACCTGAGCGATAAGTACCCCCAGCATCAGTTTTCCTTGTTTCTAGGTTCGGACAATCTGAATCATTTTCATAAGTGGAAGAATCACCAAGCCATCTTGGACAACTACCCCATCTTGGTGTATCCGCGACCTGGGGAAGTTAAAACGCTGGATCATCCCGGAGTAAGCTATTTAGACGCTCCTCTGCTAGACATTTCTGCTACGTTTATTCGGCAATCCATTCAGGAGGGATTGTCAGTTAGGTACCTCCTTCCTGAGCGGGTGGAGGGGTATATTTTGGATAAAAAACTGTACCAATAAAAAATTCCATTCTCCGAGTAAAATAGATCAGCGTGAAAAAAGTTTTTCCCGCAGATTCTCGTGAAAATTTCCGCAGATCAAAAGGAATAAATCAGCGTGGTTTTTTCCATTTATCTGCCGCGGCGGAGCGTAAGAAAAAAAGAATCTCGCGCGAAGACGCAAGGGCGCAAAGCGTGGTCAGCAGCATTCCGGTTAGGAGCTATTCCTTCGCGTCTCTGCGCCTTCGCGTGAAAAAAGACTTAACGCAGGAGCTAGAGGGATTTATTTTTTACCCGCGACCTTATCTGGTCGTGTGGAGATATTTTTCCAAATCCATTCCCCCACTTGCTTTCCCTGTTTGCTGCCTTCTTCAATAGCAGGCATGTAGTGAATTCCCCCATAAAAACGGCTGATAGCGGCTTCGGATGCGGCCTGCGAGAAGGAATCAAACTCCCGGACAGGAAGGCCATAGGCCACCTCGGTGCTGTCTACGATGTGGAGCTGATCCCCAAATAGCTGAGCCAAGGTATAGGATGCCGCAGTTGAGGCTACGCTATGGCCTGAGGTATGCTCTGGGAATGGAGGGGTTTGAAGTAGTGGAACCCAGTTTTCGTCAATGTGCTGGTTGATGTAGGTTTCAGGGCGAATGGTGCGGCTGCGGTATTTTTCATCCCAGCAAGCAATAAAGGCCTCATTAAGTGAGATGGCCGTCAAAGCCAAGACTTCTATGGTGCCTTTCCAGTCTTTTTTGGCGGAAGCCGAAGCGATGGAAGCAATACCCATCCAGTGTCCACCGGGAGTAATTTTCTTGGTGGCAAACATGACGTGTCCTTTCACATTCATTTTGTAGGGATTGCAATCCCAGAACATCGCAATGTCCGTGTGCTCCTTACTTGCATTTTTTTGTGCCTCGTATACTTCTAGCGCTCTTTTATAGAACTCCGAACCGGGTTCGGTGGAGAATGGAGGTGGAGGATTTACGCGAAACTGTGCTGCGGAGTCCAATACAAAGGTTCTAATCTTGTTCCAATGCGGCTCTACTGCCTCCATGTAGGCCGGTGGAGTAGGCTGCCAGGTACCCGGCTCACTAGTGACGGTGTATTTAGGAAATGAACGGCTTTGGTGGTAGTTGTCCTTTTTGGAATATTCCCGGACCTTATCCCCGATGGCTTGACCGAAGGCTACAGAAGCTTCAAATACATCGTCAGGAATCCCTTTTTCTTTAAGTTCTTCAAATATAGAGTCTCGGTGTGCTGTCATTTTCTCCTCAGAAAAAATCAAAGCAGTGCTCACATGGTAGTATGCGGCTAAGGAAGCCAAAGGAGGGTAGATATTCGCTGGAACAGGTACCGTGATAGGCTCGGATCCATTCAGCTGCCCCATCAATGACGCGTAATTGGTAGGATCTGTGGCTGCAGCTACTTCATAGCCGGCCAGGGAGGAATAGGAGTAAATGCGGACAGCTACGGGAGGTGAAAAAATATAGTGGATGATGACTTCAGTTACCTGCTTTTGTGCTGCATGGAAATAATATCCGTCTGTGATGGCCTGGGAATAATCTTTTTTCTCTTGGCACGAAATCACTGCT
>JAXISU010000365.1:0-2774 GCA_034680425.1 Cyclobacterium sp. | reverse complement strand
GGTTTTCCTGTTCAGCACATCAATATAGCCTTGGTAGCATCCACCAAACACAAGGGTGGGATCGTTTGGATCAAATGCAAGAAAAGCAGATTCGCAACCCGCACCGGTGGTCCAATCACGCTCTGTAAGCGCAGACCCATTGTTTCTGCTTGCGATAATTACGGATGTATTGTCTTGCTGTCCGCCATATACCTTGTAAGGAAATACATTGTCTGTATTGACCCGGTAAAATTGTGCAGTAGGCTGATTCATGATGCTTGACCAGGATTTCCCAAAGTCGAAACTTATTTCAGCACCCCCATCGTCGCCTAGTGCGATGACGTTATTCTTACTTGGATTGATCCAGAGATCATGTGTATCCCCGTGTTGAACGCGTACTGAAGCGAACGTTTTGCCGCCATCCATGGATTTCATCATTGGGGCATTGAGCACATAGACGATGTTTTCATTGATGGGATCTGCAAACACTTCCATGTAATACCAAGAGCGTGAGCTGATGTCTTGGTTGTTGGATAGCAAGGCCCAGGTTTTGCCTGCATCATCCGAACGGTATAGCCCTGATTTGCTTTTTTCAGTTTCTACGATGGCGAATACGCGGTTTGAATTTGCACGTGAAACGCTAATTCCCATCTTGCCCATCAGTTTTGGCAGGCCCTCGGTGAGCTTGTGCCAGGTATTTCCTTCGTCGGTTGATTTCCAAACCGCAGAACCTGCTCCTCCACTGGATACCGTCCAGGGAAGCCTTCTGTGTTCCCATGAAGTGGCATATAGGATGCGTGGATTGTTCATGTCCATCGAGAGCGATGAAATCCCTGTGCTATCGTTGATGTACAGTACTTTCTTCCAGGTGGATCCGCCATCGGTGGATTTAAACACGCCACGGTCGTTGTTTGGCCCGTGCACGGTTCCTTGTCCCGCCACGTATACTAGGTCAGGGTTTGAAGGATGTACAGCGATGTCTGAAATATGGCGGGTCTTTTCTAAGCCAATGTTCTTCCAGGTCTTTCCAGCATCGGTGGATTTGTACACCCCATTACCATAGCTAGTCATGACGCCGCGAACTGCATGTTCGCCTGTTCCGACATAGACCACATTGGGGTCAGATTCGGATACGGCAATATCTCCGATGGATCCAACCGTGAAATAGCCATCCGAAATGTTCTCCCAATTTATCCCACCATCTTCAGTGGTCCATAGGCCACCGCCCGTATAACCAGCATAAAATTTCTGGTCATTTCCTATCACCCCTGAAACAGCATTGGCCCTTCCACCACGGAAGGGTCCGATGTTTCTCCATTTGAGATTGCTAAAAAGTGAATCTGGCGAAGGTTTAACCGGAACTACAGGTTCTGCTTTTTTCTTTTGTGCAGTGGCTACCAAAGAACTGATGCAGAGCATCATCATTAGAAAGTATTTCATAATTTTTTATTGAGATATCAATTTACAAAAGAAAATGTTGTTTGAAAGCAACACTGGAAAACAGCTGGAATTTGAAAAACTTTACTAATCCATTTGTGCAAAATTACACCTTAGGCTAATCTGTTAGCTGTATTGCTTCTTATTCGGATGGATTAACCCAGGGTCTAATTGGATGGTTCAGGTTTTTTAGAATTAGCTTCTTCCAAAGCATTCAACACCTTTCCAAAAATGGGTGCCACCGCTCCACCGGCCCATGCGCCGGAATAATTGGCAGCCAAGTAAAGATCTAGCTTGGGAATGTAGAGGACTTGGGTACCCCAAAATCCCGAATGGCAATAAGCATCCAATCCATTCACTTGCACTCGGTACATCCCCATCTGGTAATCCATTTTGGCCTTGGAGGGATAAGTTACGGGCTCCAACATGAGAGTTAAGGTGGCCGAATTTTCAAAGATTTCGCCTTGAAAAAGGGCTTGGAAAAAGTCCACCAAGCCTGCCGTGTTTGACAAAATTCCTCCCCCTCCATAGTAATCGATCGTCGGGCTGAAGTCATAGGTGTCTTTTCCTTGGTAGTACTGGTGGATTCGGAGTTGATCGGTTTGGGGATCCATTCGTTCAAAATCTGTTCGTTCGAGACCCAATTTTTCCAGCCCCAGCAGTTCTTTAATGCCCCCATCTAGGGACTTTCCGGTGTAGGTTTCAATAAGCTCTCCCAAAATCACATAGCCCATATCCGAATAGCTAAATTGATCGCCTGGAGGGCCGATCGGTTCCCCTTTCTCGACCCCTAGTTGGAGTTGAGCGGTTCGAGTCCACTCGTAATCTGGAGTAGCGAATACCTTACCGAAGAATTCAGGGGCATTGGTATGGTCAAAAAATCCTGCCGAATGCCTCAAAATTTGCTGGATCGTGATCTTTTCCAAGTCATAGTCTTGTGCCAGAATTGCCGCATGAGCTGGGGATAGATGATTTGAAATCGGATCTTCTAGGCGGAGTACTTTTTTCTCCATCAGCCGAAGGATGGCTGCGGCCACGTAGGTTTTGGTGACACTTGCAATTCGGAAGGTTTGGGTTACCTGCAGGGAATCCCCCAGGCTCAGGTCGTTGATCCCAGCAGCACCCGACCAAGATAACTTTCCGTCTCCCGACTCGATGGTAAATAGGAGTCCTGGATTGCTGGAGCTGAGTTCGGATCGAAGGATCGGATTGAAATTTTGCCCTTTTGTATTAGTTACTGAAAACCCTAAAAAAATGAGACTGAGTACGAGGTGGATTGGTTTCATGGGGTAAATGGAATGGGGTAGTTTTTTAAAAGTAGGAGTAGGGTTTATTCTTCGGGAATTGCCATGGTATGG
>JAXISU010000364.1:0-2780 GCA_034680425.1 Cyclobacterium sp. | reverse complement strand
GAGAAACTGACTTCATCCAGTGCTTTTTGGGAACCGTATCGTTTACTGAGCTGAGAAACTTGAAGAGACATGCAGGGGCGATTCAATACAAATCGAGTAGGTACAAAAATACAGATTGCTCTTGGAACGACAAGGGGGATTCTTTAGGTATGCCGCTTCCTATTTTTTTCCTTTGGGACGAAGTGGACGGCACTCCACATCCACCACAAAATAGTTGGGATGCGTTTCCAGGGTTTGCACGACGGTTTGTGCCACATCCTCCGCCCGCATCATGTGTTCGTGCGCATCCATGCCTGGAATGTCATCGAAGAAGTGGGTTTGGATTGATCCTGGATAGATGGTCGACACCTTGATGCCATAGTCACGAAGCTCCATGTAGAGGGAATGGGAGATGCCGCGAACCGCATGTTTGGTGCCCACATAGCCCGCAAAATTGGCCACGCCATTGAGGCCAGCGATGGAGGCCACGTTGAGGATATGTCCTTCGTCTGCGGCTTTCATGGCAGGAATGAGTCGTTTGGTGGTATAGAAAATCCCATGCACGTTGGTGTCAAACATGGATTTCCAATCGGAAGTGGACATGCTTTCCATGGGTCCAGCTACACCAAAGCCGGCATTATTGACCAAAATGCGGATGTCTGCTCCCAAAGCGGCTACCGTATCGGTGTATGCTTGGGCAACTTGTGCTTCGTCCGCCACATCGCAGGAGAAGAAATGAAAATGAGGATGGGTAAAATCCGGTTGGTTTCTTCCCCAGCCCGCTACGATTGCCCCTTTTTCAAGCAAAAGCTTGACGATTTCCAAACCGAGTCCTTTACTTACGCCTGTGACCACGGCTACTTTATTTTTTAATTCCATTGCCTGTTTGTTTCTCCTAGTAAAGCCATTTTCAACCGAAAAGTTCTGCAAACCTAGGCTTTATCCAAAATTTCATGCAAATTCCATCCGTTGATTTAGATTTAAACTTTCAAGTTTACCACCAACCGCTAATCCTAGCTATGAAGAAATTAATCCTTCCCCTGCTGCTATTGAGCAGCACGGCCATTGCCCAAAGCAAACTTCGTCCCAGCATTGACCAAAAGGCTGCAGCCATTGAAACCAAAGTCATCGACTGGAGACGCGACATCCACCAGCACCCAGAACTCGGCAATGAGGAAACCCGCACAGCCAAAAAGGTAGCCGACCACTTGCGTTCCTTAGGAATTGAGGTGCAAGAAGGGGTAGCCACTACCGGAGTAGTAGGCATCTTGCGTGGGGGCAAGCCAGGTCCTATGGTCGCCCTTCGTGCCGATATGGATGCCTTGCCTGTGACCGAACGCGTAGACTTGCCTTTCAAATCCAACGTCACCGCTACCTACAATGGGCAGCAAACCGGCGTAATGCATGCCTGCGGTCACGATAGCCACGTGGCCATCTTGATGGGTGTAGCTGAGGTACTTGCCGGCATGAAGTCTCAGCTGGAAGGCTCCGTTAAATTTATTTTTCAACCAGCAGAAGAAGGGATTTACATCCCGGGAGTGACTTCCTGGGGCGCCAAGCAAATGGTTGCTGAAGGCGTAATGAAGGATGTGGACGCGATCTTTGGCCTTCACATCTCGGCACAAACCGAGGTAGGTAAGATTGGTTACCGCTCTGGACCAGCACAGGCTGCTGTGGACAACTTGGAAATCATCGTGCACGGTACCCAGGCACACGGCGCATCCCCCTGGTCTGGGGTAGACCCGATTGTGACCGCCTCGCAGATTGTATCTGGCCTACAAACTATCTTGTCTCGTAGCGTCAACGTCACTCAAAATCCTGCTGTGGTTACCGTAGGAGCCATTCATGGAGGCATTCGTCACAACATCATTCCTGAAAAAGTAGAGATGATCGGTACCATCCGCACCTTCGGCGAGCAGCAGCAAGACCTGGTGCACCGTCGCATCACTGAGATCGCCACCAATATTGCCGAGAGTGCTGGCGCGCGTGCAGAGGTCAACATCACCAAGCTCTATCCGTCTACAGTCAATGACCCAGCCCTTACCGCGAAGATGGTGTCCACCTTGGAAGCTGCTGCAGGCAAGGAAAATGTCCACGTCAACCCACCCGTGACCGGAGCAGAAGACTTTAGCTTCTACCAGCGTGAAAAGCCGGGCTTGTTTATCGGTTTGGGAGGAATGAAAAAAGGCGGCGATCCTACCAAAACTCCTTCCCACCACACCCCAGACTTTTACCTGGACGAGAGTGGCTTTGTACTCGGCGTTCGCGTGATGAGCTACTTTGTGGTAGACTTTATGGGAATGAAGAAGTAATTTTTGTCAACAGTCGACAGTCCACGGACCACCCACATCAAACCTCCCGAATGGCTTTGGGAGGTTTTTTTATGGCTTTATAAGCTTCGCCCATAATAACCGATACTATTGCCCTCTTTATAATTAGTTGACACTACTTTTATTTGACAAATCCCTTCTAATTCAACCCCAAAACAAATGGCAATCAATATCAGTATTCGGTTAATTAAAACTTTCCGTGCCATGGTTAGCTTTCTCTAGGTGAAACTCTAGTTGATCTTTTTATTCGGCTGATTTAGTATTCCAAGCTCTTACATCTTCATCCATAAGTCCTTCCCAAGCAATTGCTTTGTAAAATTCTTTCGGAATGCCTACCAGCTGCTTCATTTCATTCTAAATCGACATCAGCGGAACCGTAAAGTAATGAACCCACTTATTATTATGCTTTTTGTATATTAAAAAACCGTTTCCGTCACTTAAAAAATAAAGAAATGCATATTGGTAATCTTG
>JAXISU010000363.1:0-2788 GCA_034680425.1 Cyclobacterium sp. | reverse complement strand
GGAAATCACGTTAAAATACGCTAAAGTATAACCCTGATTCCCGCTTTTTCAACCTATTTGTAGTTAATTCGAAAAGAAAAAGAATAATCCAGTGAGCCAACAAAAAAATACTACCTCTCAAATCCGTCTTCCCCTGCTTCTTGCGCTTTCCATTGCGGGAGGTATTTGGATCGGAGCCACCTTTGCGGAGCCTAAGGGCAGTCAAAATGACCTGCGCGCTGCGCTCTACAAGTTGCAGGAGATCATGACCTACATCAACCGCGACTATGTGGACAGTGTAGACACCAACGAGCTGGTGGAGTTTGGCATCACCAAAATGTTGGAAAAGTTGGACCCACACTCCAGCTACATTCCTGCAAAAGACGCTTCCTTGGTACAGTCCCAGTTGGAAGGAGAATTTGATGGCATTGGAGTAGAGTTTGGCATCATTCGCGATACCATCTACGTGGTAGCGCCGCTTACTGGAGGACCTTCGGAGGCCTTGGGTATTCAGTCTGGAGACCAGATCATTTCAGTGGATGGCAAGACTGTGGCCGGTATTGGCATCACCAACCGAGATGTGTTTGACTACTTGCGTGGTCCAAGTGGATCCAAAGTAGCGGTAGAAATCAAGCGTAAAAACGCACCTAGTTTGATCAAGTACTCGATCACGCGTGCTAAAATTCCACAATACAGCATCAATGCCACCTACATGGTTGATAAGGAAGTTGGCTACATCAAGGTTACCCGCTTTGCGGCAACTACCTACGATGAGTTCCGAAAGTCAGTGGCTGACTTGCAGGCAAAGGGCATGAAGAAACTGATCATCGACTTGCAAGGCAACCCAGGCGGATACATGGGAGCAGCCATCTACATGGCAGATGAATTGTTGGGCGGTCGAGATTTGATTGTTTCCCAGTCAGGAAAAGTGACGCAGTACAGCAGCAAGGCCTATGCATCCAAGCCGGGCATGTTTGAAGAGGGATCCGTGATTGTCTTGATCAACGAGGGCTCTGCCTCCGCTTCGGAGATTCTAGCAGGAGCCATCCAGGACAACGATCGCGGGCTAATCGTAGGCAGAAGATCTTTTGGTAAGGGCTTGGTGCAGATGCCGATTGACCTATCGGATGGAGCGGAATTGCGATTGACCATTGCACGCTACTTCACCCCGTCGGGAAGATCCATCCAGAAGCCTTACGACGAGGGGTACGAAGCCTACGAGCGGGACGAGTTGAATCGCTTTGAGCAAGGGGAGTATTTCTCAGCGGATAGCATCAAGTTTAACGATAGCCTCAAGTACCAAACCAAAAAGGGAAGAACCGTCTATGGCGGTGGAGGCATCATGCCGGACTACTTTGTGCCGCTGGATACCACGATGAATAGTGCCTATGTAAACAAGCTCTTCTCTTCGGACACTTCCCGTGAGTATTTGTTGGATTATGTGAGCAAAAACAAGGGCAACTTCACCAAGATCTCCGTGGAGGACTACTACAAGAACTTCAAGGTTAGCGATGCGATGCTCAATGATTTGGTCGCCTTTGGAAAGAAAAATAAGGTGGAATTTGATGCGAAGGATTTTGCCAAATCCAAGGAGTATCTCCGAATCCTGATCAAGGCACATTTGGGACGTCAACTCTACGACGATAGCGCCTTCTACAAGGTCATCAACGACATCAATGAGGTGTATCAGCAGGCCATCAAGCTCTTTGGCGAGGCCGATAAGATTGCAACGGCAAAGAGTTTGAAATAAAAAGAAAGTGTCCGCCACAGCGGATTAATGAAAAAAACCGCTGATTTGGTTAATCAGCGGTTTTTTTTTCTTTGATCAACGTGAAAAAAGGCTCACGCAGATAAACACGGAAAAAATACGCAGATCAAACGAGTGAGATCAGCGTACTTTTTCTCCTAAGATCAGCGTGAAAAAAATAGTTTCCGCAGATTAGCACAGAAAAATTCCGCAGATCTATTGGGTTGAATCCGCAGTTTTTTCTTCTTTGATCACCTTGAAAAAAAATAGTTCACGCAGATAAACACGGAAAAATTCCGCAGATCAAAAGAATGAGATCAGCGTACTTTTTCTCCTAAGATCAGCGTAAAAAAATAGTTTGTAGCAGATTTCCTACTTCACCGTAATCAACTCTGAGGTAGGTACTCTAAACCGCTCCCCATAGATGCCTTCGGGAAGACCTTTGCCGCAGCCAATAATCATTGCGATTTCAGATCCTGCAGGGAGATTCAGTAGTTTCTTGACCCGCTTGGAATCAAACCCCTCCATGGGGCAGGTATCGTAGCCGGCCGCCTTCATGCCCAGCATAAAGGTCATGCAGGCAAGAGATGCGCTCTTGTGCACCGAGATGCGCACGGCAGTTTCACTCACCTCACGTACCATCGGCTTGCGGAGGCCTTGGGTAATGGCAATTAACTTTTTAGCAAAAGACCATCCTGGAAATTTGTTGTACAGCATCGGGACCAACTTGCCGTAATAGCGAAGGGCTAGTTTCACTTTTTTATCCCCTTCCCCAGATGCCGAAGCGGAGATAAAGTCAAAGTTTGCTTCCGCATGGGCTTTCCAGCGGTCTCGTCGGGTAAGTACGACCACTAGCTCCCGAGCCGAGGTGGCTGCTTTTTGTCCCATGCAAAGTTGGGCCAAGCGATCTTTCAAGGTGGAGTACTCTGGCACACGCACAAACTGATACAGTTGCAGGTTCGAACTGTTGGGCGAAAGAATAGCCGCTTCCAAGCATTTTTGAACGATGGTGCCGTCAAAATTGTCTGTTTGATCGAATACGCGCACAGACCTGCGCTGCTG
>JAXISU010000362.1:0-2789 GCA_034680425.1 Cyclobacterium sp. | reverse complement strand
TATACCCGCTGAACCGCATAAGCATGTACAGGTGGATTTACATCCGAAAAATTCCATTCGTAGGCCGGAATCTGCCCGTTGGGATGCATGTACCACTCGTTGAGGAGGAGGAGCAGTTGATTTTTGGCAAATTCCGCATCCAACCGGGCCAAAGGGATGCAGTGGAAGGCCAGGTCCCAGGCGGCATACCAGGGATATTCCCATTTGTCCGGCATGGAAATGATGTCAAAATTTTGGAGGTGTGTCCAGCTGTGATTTCGACCTTTTTTGCGCTCTTGTGGAGGCTGATATCTTCCAGGATCTCCTTCAAGCCAGCGGTTGACATCGTAGTAGTAAAACTGTTTGGACCAGAGCAATCCTGCATAGGCTTGACGTTGGATGTGCTGATGTTCCGTATTCAGTACATTTTCTTGAAGGACCTGGTAGAATTCATCCGCTTCTTTTTTTCGCTGCGCTAAGATTTCAGGTATTGCACCTTGTGCGTGTTGATCCGGGTGGCGATGCATGCGAAATTGTACCGTAGCCTGTCCACCAGCAGGGATGCTTAACTCATAAATCGCTGCAGCTTTGGTGCCTGTCCCTGAATTGAGCCGGGAGGTATCTCCCTTGAGGAGGTAATCGTTGATGGCATCCTTGGTGGATTTTCGCTCGTTTGGAATGCCATAAAGCCGTTCTCGGTTCGTTTCATTGTCACAAAAAACCAATTCCTTGTGATCTGAAAAACTGAAAAAATAATTGCCCGACTTCGGGTTAAATGCTTTGATGCAATCCGAATTGACCTGAGTCATCTTGGGCATGAAGGGCTCGTGCCCGGTAAACCAAAACTTCCGAAACCAGACCGTTGGTAGAACCCAGAGTTTGGCCTCTTCAGGACCCCGGTTGGTGATGGTGGCCGAAGCTACGATATCCTCTGCATCCTCTTTGGCATATTCAATGACGATGTCAAAATACCGATCGGCATCAAAAATACCGGTGTCTAGTAGTTCGTATTCGTCTTGGAGTTTGGTTGCCTTCTTATTTTCATCTACCAACTTTTGGTAGGGAAATTCTGCCTGAGGATACTTGTACAGCATCTTCATGTAGCTGTGGGTAGGTGTGGAGTCCTCGTAGAAATACACTTCCTTCACATCTTCCCCATGGTTGCCCTGGTTGCCGGTCAATCCAAAAAAACGTTCTTTCAAAAAGGGATCTTTCCCATTCCAAAAAGCCCAAGCCATGCAAATAATTTGGCGGTGGTCGGAAAGGCCTGCAATCCCCTCTTCTCCCCAGCGGTAGGCTTTGGATCGAGCATGGTCATGGGTTACATTTTCCCAGGCGGCTCCGTCAGCACTGTAATCTTCGCGCACAGTTCCCCATTGCCGGTCTGTGAGGTATGGACCCCATTTCTTCCAATGCTTTTTATTCTCCTTATCTTCTTGTAGTCGTGTGTGTTCGGCAGACATGAACTTGTTGTTCCTTGGGCGAGGGGTGAAATTATCATTTTCACAGCAGAAAGCCGCACAGGAATTTACCATATCTGATAAAAAAACGACTGCAATAATTTACTCCAAATAGGGTTTAAATTGACATTTTCCTAGTTATTCAAAAAATCAACCGATTGAATTCGATTTTTTCTTAGTTCAGTTTTATAAATTTTAACAATCAGATGAATAAAAAAAAATTACCTTTGACTTACTATTTTTAAATTCTAACCTCTCCTCGCTACTGTCATGAAAAATTCCTCTCCTTTTCCCATGAAGTCAAGAATTGTCCTTGTGTTTTCCTTACTTCTACTTTTTGCAGGTATTTATTTTGGTGGAAGCCAGATTTTGACAGAAGAGCAAGCGGAAAATGATTCTAATCCAACAGCCGCATCCTTTTCCCAAGGGACACCTGTAAATTTTGTCAGTCAGGGTGCCGAGTCTTCAGTAAACGATTCAGATTTGGTTGCCAAGTACAGTCAATTGTATGGAAAGTACCAAGTGAAAGTTTATGCCAACCGTAAATTTTCTATGCCAACCGATCTAGAAATTGAACTGCTTCGAATGGATGCTGCAGCATTGGATCAACTTTACACCCAAATACCGCTAGAAGAGCGGGGAAAAGTAAAAAGAGCCTCTTTCCCCTATGCCAAACTTGAGGTAGCTGGAAAAGTGATCTACAAAAAATTCGAGGACCTAACTCAGAAGGAAAGAGAAAGTCTTGGTTGCTAGTTTAGAACTAATTCAGGACTTTCGTTTTGAGAGGTCTGTTCCTTTTTGTGTACTAGTTTCCGGAATGCCACAGGCCAACTTTCAGCCCATTTTTGGTAAGCTGCCGTATGAGCTGCCCCAGGTAAGGTTAAGCTAGTGAGTAGTCCAAAATCAAAGAAATCCGCCCTTTTTCCTGCCCCTGATTGTTCACCATCTAGGGCGTTGCATGCTTGTTCGTACTGACCTGCTATAGGCACCATGACGACGGGTTTTCCAAGATACATCGCCTCGCAAACTGATTCAAAACCAGCCGTGCAGAGCAGTCCTTTGCAGGCTGCCATGGCTGCCAAAAACTTTTGATCATTGACTTGGTGAAAACTCAGGTTGGGTAGGGGGTATTCATTTTCTGCGGCTCCCTTCTTGTCCCAAAATGCCTTGATTTTAACTTCTGGGTTATTTCTCGCAAAAGTTAGCACTTCCTCGCCATAGCCTGAATTGACCATGTAGGTTAGGTAGAAATTTTCCTGAGAAACGGTCAGTTCCTTTACCTCTTCCCGAAGCAAAGGTGGGACTACGTGGACCCCATTGCGATTTTCCTTCGGTAAAAAGGATAGTGCC
>JAXISU010000361.1:0-2791 GCA_034680425.1 Cyclobacterium sp. | reverse complement strand
CTTGGAATAAGCCCTGAATTTTGGGAAGGCTGTTATGAAACCGGGTTACAAAATCCCGGTCTGCTCCCTGGGTATCTAGGGACTGGGCCTGGAAAAGTTGGTCAATTTTTTCAGTACGCGTGATTTCTACCGACATGGGTGTAGGCTAGGGTGGTGGTGATAGGAATAGGTTAATGTCCCGAAGGGGCTTGTGAAGGCGAAGCGGAGGTTTTACTTCCTTTGATTCGAAGCGTTGCAACCGCAGCGATCAGCAGCAATACCCCTCCAAAGAGGATAGCCTGCCCCGCATCGTTGTTCAAGAAGTTTTTGGAGATATAGCCAAAGGTCAGCGTCTGGAAGATCATGGGAATCACAATCATCATGTTGATGATGCCCATGTACACGCCGTAGCGTTCTTTGGGAATTTCGTTGACTACCAAGAGGTAAGGGATCCCCATCATGCTGGCCCAGGCGATACCAAAACCGGTCATGGGGATAAACAAGGCGTACTTATTTTCCAGCATGGGGAAAATCAATAAGCCGATTCCAGCAAGCAACAAGCAAATAAAGTGTACTCGCTTGGCCCCGTATTTTTGGGCCAGGGTAACTAAGAAGAAAGCTGAAAGGAAGGTCACAATGTTGTACCAGCCATTCACCAAACCTGCCCATCCAACTGCTTCTTCATAGGCTTCAGGATCAGAGGAAGGCGTTACTTTCCACACGGAAAGGGCGATACTCTTGGCGGAATTTTGCCAGTAGCAAAACAGCGCATACCATTGGAAAAGGTATACCAAAGCCAATTTCCACATCACGGAGGGCATGACTAAAATAGCCTCTACAATCTCTAAATTTTGAGCAAAAAGCACCCGTAAGGCAGGCTTTGAATCCACCCAAGAAAGTACTTTTCGGATCAGACCGCGATCAACTAGCGTAAAAGGTAAAAGGATTAAAAAAGCGGCATAAGCCACTAAGGTGCTCAGGACAGAAAGAAAAAACTGAATAGCCGGATGGGGCATGCCCTGATTGCGAAGACGCAAGGCGGCCAGTTCTTCTTCTGATGGAGGGTATTCTGGGGTCTTGGACATACTCCAAAGCACAGAAGTGATGGAGCAGATAGTTCCTAGGAAGAAGGAGGCATAGACCCAAACCGGAAGTGCGCCCCAACTACCTTTGAAGTAGATTTGAAAAAAGAAGAGGGATAGATTGGCTAGCGTAATGCCAAGACCGGTGAAGAAACTTTGAGTCAGGAAGCCTTTGCCATGCTGTTCCTCGGGCAAGGAATCAGCAATCAAGGCGCGGTAAGGCTCCATGGCGGTATTGTTGGCTGCATCCAGCACCCAAAGCAAACCTGCGGCCATCCACAAGGAGCTGCTGAAAGGATAGAAAAATAAGCAGATGCTGCAAAGTAGTGCCCCAATAAAGAAAAAGGGCTTTCGTCTCCCGTAGCGATCGCTCCAAGTACTGTCACTCAGTGCACCAATAATCGGCTGAATCAAGAGCCCCGTCATCGGTCCAGCAAGGTTGAGTAGGGGAATCTCATCTGGGGCTGCGCCCAGCATGTCGTAAATGGGATTAACAGCACTTTGCTGAAGTCCAAAACTATACTGGATCCCAAAAAAACCAACGTTCATGTTGATGATTTGGGAAAAGGACAAGGCAGGCTTTCGCATGGGCGATTTTGGGTTTTGGTCTTTTGGGCAATAATCCCTCAAAAAATACGAAGATTCGTTTGCTAAAAAACAGAAAAACGTACCGAAGTGTCCGCTATTTTCAGAAAAGCCTTCGGAAATCGATTGATTTCCATCCCTCTGAACTAAAAAAATAGTATCGGCGGCTAATCCTTTGGGCGAATTTCCAGAAATATCAACTCCAAGCCTTTTTCAAAAAGCGAAGCCAATTTCCATGCATCACCTTTTGGACATCTTCGTCCGAGTAGCCTCTCACCCGAAGTAGGTCAGGGATTTTTTGCAAGTCTGCGATGCTTTCCAAATCCGAAGGGCACTGTTCTTTTCCAAAGGCTCCATCCAAATCAGAGCCAATACCGATGTGGTTGGCATTTCCTGCCAACTGGCAGATATGATCCAGGTGATCGAGAAGGGTGCCCAAGGTCACGTTTCGCTCCTTTGGGGTACTTTCACCGCGTATCCATCCTGGACTCAGCATCCAGGCATCAAATACCCCACCTATCACCGCTCCACGATCAATCAAGGCTTTGATCATCTCATCGGAGAACTGTCGGTTGTGGTCTACTAGCGCACGGCAATTGTTGTGACTGGCCCAAACTGGTCCTTGAAAATGATCCAAGGCATCCCAAAATGCCAAGTCACAGAGGTGGGTGGCATCTAGAATAATCCCCAATTCATCCATTTTGCGCAGCAAACCCTTCCCCTGTTGGGAAAGTGGAGCAGATGAATCGGTTCCATAGGCATAGCGACCAGGACCATAGTGAGCAGGCCCTAGCGCCCTCAAGCCATTTTCGTATGCTGTTTCCAGGTAGTCGAGGGACACGATGGAGTCGGCTCCTTCTAGAGATAAGATGTAGCCAATTGCTTTTTGACTTTTATCTTCCCCAGCATTCCAGTAAGCCAAATGCGCCTCCAGCCCCTGCCAATCACGAATTTGCTTCAATTCACCCTGCTTTTCCATCGCCCGATACCAGGCACGTTGTGCTTGAGTATGTGCCCAGGCTTGCTGCGGCGAGTTCCAGCCCGGAAGCGGATTGTCTGTAGCAACAAATCGCGCTATTTGCGTAGCGACCACCAACCCCACATTTCCCTTCCGGAGTTCAGGAAACGATACTGTTCCATTTCCT
>JAXISU010000360.1:0-2794 GCA_034680425.1 Cyclobacterium sp. | reverse complement strand
CAAAATTCCGGTCGCATTGAAATCCGAAACCTCAGATTCCTGGATGTAGGAATTGGAAGCGGCGTTAATCAAGGCAAATACCGAATCAAACTTGGCTTGGTAATCCTGTGATGTGTCACCTACCTGAACACGGTAATACGTGCCAAAAATCTCTCCCTCGTAATTTTTAAAAGTAACTTCATGTTTGGATGCACAGGAAGCAAGGGCGAGGATTACAATCAAGGCAAGACAACGAGCGTAAAGCATAGGGAATGTGAGTTTGAAGTCTCAAAGTTAGCCCATCCCAACTAAATACGGCAAGGGATGTGGAGTTGAATTTGCTTCTTTGTAATTTCCCATCACAGAAACGATAAGCCAGCTAAAATCTTGGTTTTTGGATTCAATCACTTGACATTCCTTATGTTCAAATCCATTTTCTTTTCCTTAATTTTCAGTTTTACATCGTTTTTGACCTTTGGTCAAGATACATTACGTACCTATCATCCTGAGGATACGCTCAAGGTCAAAGAAGTAATTCTCCTCATCAATGGCAAAGCAAATGGTCCTGTCAAGCGCTATGACTTGGAAGGAAGGGTAGTGGTAATCGGCAGCCTAAAAAATGATCAACGCCACGGGATATTCTACGATTTGGATCCAGAAACAGGTGATACACTGCGGCAAGTCACCTTTCAAAACAACCAGCGACAAGGGGAAGCCTTGAGCTTCTATCCCAGTGGTACCCTGCGAGAACGCTCTAACTTCGTAGCCAACCAACTGGAAGGTGAACTACTTTCCTATTTTGAAGACGGTACCCTATCCGAAAAGACCCCATTTAAAGCCAACAAGCCCGAAGGAATCTCCCTTCGCTACTATCCCAACGGTTCCATCGAATCCAAAATAGGCTATTTGGACGGCCAGTTTCACGGCACACGCGAAGAATTCAACGAGTCGGGAACCCTGCAGTACCAAGGGATTTATGAGCGAGGGGTCTTGAATGGAAAAGAAGAAAGCTTTTTCCCAGACGGTAGCCTGCGATCCCGGCTATTTTTTAACTTCGGAGAGCTAAATGGACCCTACTTGCTTCAACATCCAAATGGAAAGCCTGAACGTGTAGGTACCTACAAAAAAGGGGCTCCCGATGGAGAGCTACTCAGTTACTATCCGGGAGGTGCAATCAAACAAAAAACCACCTTTTCCAAAGGAATTCCAATCAGCCCAAGTAGTAGCTATTTCGAGTCAGGTAGCCTCCAGCAACAGGAGTTTTATTCCAAAAAAGGAGAAAAAATCAAGGAGGAAAATTACTATCCTTCCGGTATGTTGCAATCCAGAATCTTCTTTCAAAATGAATTGAAAGATGGGGATGCATCATTTTTTTCAGAGAAGGGGGAATTAAAAGAAATTAAAAAATATAGTAAAGGGAAAGTCACACAGATTGACATATACAAATATGAAATGAAACCTTGAATAGAATTAACACTAGTGAGCTTGGAAATAAAATCAATAAATAACCGACAAGTTCACCGCTAGCCAAATCGATTTTTCTATTTTTGCCCAAACGAATTCTTCATGAGCAAAGCCATCAAAGAAACCCATTTTTCCTTTCCTGGACAGAAAGACTTTTACAAGGGTAAAGTACGGGACGTATACATGTTTGAAAAGGAACTTGTCGTTGTGGCTTCCGACCGCATCTCGGCCTTCGACGTAGTCCTTCCTCGGGCCATCCCCTACAAAGGACAAGTACTCAATCAAATCGCTGCAGGCTTCCTAAAGGCCACGGCAGATTTGGTACCCAACTGGGTGACGGCGACTCCCGACCCTAGTGTCACCATTGGCAAGCGCTGTGAGCCTTTCAAGGTGGAAATGGTGATCCGTGGCTACCTCGCTGGACATGCTGCGCGTGAATATGCCCTAGGCAAGCGAATCCTCTGTGGAGTAACCATGCCGGAGGGATTGAAGGAAAACGATGCCTTCCCTACCCCAATCATCACCCCGACCACCAAAGCATCTGAAGGACATGACGAGGACATTTCAAGAGAAGCCATCTTAGCCAAAGGAATCGTCTCTGAAGTGGATTACCTGGTTCTAGAAAAATACACCCGAGCGCTCTTCCAACGTGGTCAAGAGATGGCGAAGGAAAAGGGATTAATTCTCGTGGATACCAAGTATGAATTTGGCAAAGCCGATGGGAAGATCTATCTCATTGATGAGATCCATACCCCAGATTCTTCCCGCTATTTCTATGCAGAAGGCTACGAAGAAAACCAAAAGCAAGGATTGCCTCAAAAACAATTGTCCAAAGAATTTGTCCGTCAATGGCTGATTGCCAATGGCTTCCAGGGAAAAGAAGGACAAGTCGTGCCAGAAATGAGCGATGAACTTGTAGAAAGCATTTCCGATCGCTACATTGAGTTGTTTGAAAAGATTACCGGAACGTCCTTTGTTCGTGCTGAAACCGGAGATATCGCATCACGAATTGAAAAAAGTATTTTAGATTACCTCGCCAACTAAGCACACCCATGAAATATACCATCGATAAAAAAGAGCAGTACGTAGTTTTTTCCCCACTAGAGGAAAAAATAGACTCCCTATTAGCTCCCAAACTAAAGTCTGAACTCCTGACCATCCATGCGGAAGGCTACAGCAATCTCGTGCTAGACATGAGTCAAGTGAACTATGTGGATTCCAGTGGACTAAGTGCTCTACTTGTAGGTGATCGGGAATTTGGCCGTAATGGAGGCATCTTTGTGATCTCGGGCGTTCGCGACCACGTGATGAAGTTGCTCAAGATCTCCATGCTAGACAAGAAGCTACGCCT
>JAXISU010000359.1:0-2803 GCA_034680425.1 Cyclobacterium sp. | reverse complement strand
TAAAGGCAAAGCCCTATATCCGTGCCGATCCAAATTTTCCCCGTTGAATCTTCGAGTAGGCTAGTAATGTAATTGCTGTTTAGCCCATCTTTAATTAAAAACTGCTGAAATGTTTTGCCATCGTACTTGTAAAGGCCATTTTCAGTGGTTCCAAACCAAAGGTTGCCGGCTCTGTCTTCCAAGCTACATCCTACACTTCCATAATTGGGCGCGCCGATGGTTTTAATAAGTTTTGGATGTGCCATTTCTTTGGGTACATCTGTATTCCTAGTCTCGTTGCAAGCCATGCAAAGGAGTAAAACGAGTAAAAAACTAAATCTCTGGCGTCCTGAAAAATATTTTGTCATGGTTCAATTTGATCTTGTGGATTTGGTGCACATTTATCGATTTGGACCTATTTCAGGTCTTTGGTCAACTTGAATTTCCCTTTACGGTTGGTGTTTTAACTTTCAATAAGCTAGATGTGCCTGAACAAGTAAAGGTTGCAAGAAGGGAGAAAAGAATTTCAGTTTTCTTTATTTAAACTAAAACATCCTCATTTACTTTTTCAAATCTATGTTTTTAGGGCTAGCTGCAAAAAACGGTTTTCCTTGCAGCGCTTGAACTAGCGTGAATACCGCCAAAATCCCATAGAGAAAAGCAAGGATCAGGGTGCCCTTGGTATTTTTGATTAGGTAAAAAGAAAGAACTGGTAGTACCTGCAAGGCATGCATACCAATGAAATGTGAAACGCGGAGATCGCCTACCGTTTTGCTCCATCCTAGGATCCATAAATTGGAATTGTCATTCACTGCCCCGACGGTATGACTGAGCCGGGAACCCATCGCAAAGCCTTCAAAGGAAAAGACCACAAAAATTAGGATACTCAGTCGAATGGCCCAGAGGTAGTGGGGAGGGAGTTGCGGAAATGATTGCGTAAAAAACTGGAAGCCAACAAATGCGGTGTAAAGCGTAACCAGCGTGGCGGCCAGAGCCATCATCGAAAATAAGCTGGCATACAGTGGGGAACTGGTGTTGTAGTGGGAGGTTTCTCCTTTTCCAGCCATGATGGCGATGTAGACGATTTCAAATCCCAGAAGAAGGATGACCGACCAGTTAAACAAGGGCTGATTGAATCCTCCCAAGTAATGGCAGTACCAAGCCATAGCCCAAGCAAACAGGAAGGTGGAGAGGGCAAACTTGAAGGGCTTTAACCAGGCATTGACTCCATATACCTGCGTCGTCGTAGTTTTAGAGAGGATGAAAAAAAGTAGTCCCAACCCCAAGCAAACTAATCCATAGTAAAATAGGGTTTCGTTTCTGGACTTGAGTTCTGAGATAAAGGAGATCAAAAAAGTCTTTATTTAAGTGGAAGTTTTATTGCGATTTTTAAGCACTTAGACCATTGGAGTACAGATTTCTATTAAAAAACCGTCAGGATCTCTTAGATAAGCAACGACTTGTCCCCAAGGTTTTGTTTTTGGATGTTCCAGAATTACCCCTCCTGCCTGTACGGCAGAATGAATTGTTTCTTCAACATGATCTGTGGTAAATCCGATTTCAACTCCAAAGGGTTTATTCCTTAAATCACTTTCGATAAATCCTTCCTTAAAATTTGAGTTTGCCAAAGGATGGGATGCAAAGGAAAGTGTTGTTTCGCCAACTAAAAGTTCCCCATAATCTTTTTCAGGTGTTACAAACTTTCTTTCGAATCCAAAGGCCTTTTCATAAAAACCAATTGATTTTTCAATGTCTCTGACATAAAGGATAGTGTAAGCGAACTTGATCATTTTTTTATAAAAATAGCAGAAATAAGCTGGAGGAGGGTATTGAAATCGGTAACTAATTTTGATTTGAAAGGAAAATTTAAAGTTTGGATTATGGTGTCCAATTCAAGTTAGGTTGTTTCATGTAAATCATTCCACATAATCCAGATCCTTGTTGAAGGTTTCCCCAGAACTGTAAGCCGCATAAATCGCCAGAAGCAGAACAGGGATCCCAACCAGAGCAAGGCTGTAGGCAATCCCAAACTCGGGTTTGAGCGCTTGAAAAAACACAGTCATCGGAATCAGTAGTCCTCGAATAAAGTTGGGAACTGTAGTGGTTACCATTGCCCGGATGTTCGTTCCAAATTGCTCGGTGGCATTGGACATCATCACCGCCCAGAACCCTATTCCCGTACCTAGAATGGCAAAGATCAGGTACACCTGGGTAAGGTCGGTAATTGGGAAGAAAAGGATCAGAAGCGTGCCGGTAAGGGAAATGCACAAGAAGATAAGTAATGGGATGCGTCTAGATTGGAGTTTTTGGCTCAGCCAACTGCAGCTCAAATCGGCAAGGGCAATCGCAGTGTAGGTGACAATCACCAATTTGGCAACTAGGGTAGGCTCCACCTCAAGTTTAAAGACAGTTTGTACGAGTTCGGGTGCCCCTGTCAATACTAGTCCGACAATAAAGTAAGTGGGCAGACCGATCAGGATGCATTTCAGGTACTTTACAAATCGGGCACGGTTGGTAAACAGGTAAAAGAAATTCCCTTTGGAAACCTTGGGCTGCTGTTTCATCTGTTCATACATGCCGCTTTCTGCAACACCGAAGCGTAAGGCTAGCAAGGCAAAGCCGAGGATGCCCCCAATTTTATAGGCAGTCTGCCAGGGGAGATTTAGCCCGACGATGGCTGCCACGACTGCGCCCAGCATGCCTACGGAAGAGATGATCATGGTTCCGTAGCCTCGTTTTTGTTTGGACATGATTTCGGATACGATCGTAATTCCTGCACCCAGTTCTCCAGCGAGTCCAATCCCTGCGATGAATCGACACCATT
>JAXISU010000358.1:0-2806 GCA_034680425.1 Cyclobacterium sp. | reverse complement strand
GGCTCAATCAAAGGCAAATTGCATCCTTGTTTGGAAAAGATTCAGACACCATTGGTTTGCACTTGAGGAATATCTTCAAGGAACAAGAGTTGGCAGAGAATTTAACTACCGAGGATTCCTCGGTAATTCAAAAAGAAGGCAGGCGATTGGTTAGGAGGAGGGTCAAATTCTACAACCTAGATGCGATAATTTCGGTAGGCTATCGAGTCAATTCCAAGCAAGGAACTCAATTTCGCCAATGGGCAACTAAGCGATTAAATGAATTCCTTGTTCAAGGTTATGCGATTAATGAAAAAAGGCTCGAACAAAAACACCAAGAAATCCAAACGCTAAAAGATGGAATCAGAATTCTAAGTAGAGTAATCGAGAAGAAAAGTGAAGATCAAAACTTAGCATGGTTGAATCACTTTGCCAAAGGCCTCGAACTACTAGATGATTACGATCATGAAAATTTGGATAAAAAAGGTTTAACAAATAAGCAGGCCTACTATCCAAGTTTATTGGACTACCAGATGGTGATAAGCTCCCTGAAATCCGAATTTGAATCTGGAGTTTTTGCCAAAGAAAAGGATGGAAGTTTCGAAAGCGCAATAGCACAAATCAGTAAAGGATTTGGGGATGAAGACTTTTACCCTACATTGGAACAAAAAGCTGCAACCCTCCTCTACTTAATAATTAAAAATCATGTTTTTGTAGACGGCAATAAGCGTATAGCGGCAGCATGTTTTTTATTATTTCTACAGAGAAATGACCTGCTTCAAAAGCAGAATGGAGAATTACTAATTAGCAATGATGCCTTAGCCGCTTTGACCTTATTTATTGCATCTAGCAAACCCGAGGAAATGGATACGGTAAAGAAATTGGCAGTTAGTGTATTAAATAGAAATCTAACATGATTTCCACAATCCTACTAGTGGCTTAATAGGAGTGTTTATCATTGCGGATCGTAGTCAGACGTTACACTGCTCACTTAATAAAACTTCAAACTTTTACTTTTTTAATAATAAAAAAAAAAGTTTTCAAAATGAAAACTTTTTAATATCTTTCACCTTTCAACCGCATTGCCTTAGGACCTTATGAAGTGGGATAAATTAATTACAACGGAGAAGGAATACGAGCAGGCTCTTGCACGACTTACCAAAATTTTCGAAGCAGACCCAGCTAGTTCCGAAGGGATGGAGGCAGCACTGTTGGTGCTCCTAATCGAGCACTACGAAAAGGAGCATTACCCCATCTCGCTACCCGATCCAATTGCAGCAGTCAAAGAGACGATGGAAAGAAAGGGCCTGAAGGACAAGGATCTTATTCCCTTGATCGGTAGCAAAACTACGGTTAGCCTTGTTCTAACAAAGAAAAGAGGAATGACAATTGACATGATTCGAAATCTCGCGGAGGGCTTGAACTTGCCTGTCGAGCTACTGATTCAACCGTATCAATTGGATGATCCACAAAAAACTGAGTTGAAGTCTAGATCCAAAAAAAGGAAGCCGAATGTGGCTTCCCCAATTTTTTAGATAGCAAAGTTAAATCAGTAATTCAGCGTCAGGAGACCTGCTTACTCGGGATAGTTTACGCTAAGTTTCTCCCTAAGAAAGCAGGGCGTCTGTTTCCATCTCCACGAGGTAGCCGTCACCGATTAGGGTGGCTTGGACCAGGGTATTGGCGGGCTGAATTCCTGCAAAGCGCTGCCCATGGGCTCGAGATATCGCCTCCCAATCGGATGCGCGCTGCACAAAAATCCGCGTCCGCACCACATCCTCGAGGCTGCCCCCAAGGGATCGAATCGCCCCCTCCACCTTATCAATGATGAAATGCATTTGCGCAGCAGGATCATCTCCTCCCATTTGAACTGATCCATGCGTGGCAGTAGTGCCAGATACCAAAATGTGATTTCCCTTACGTACGGCCCTGCTGAAGCCTGCGATATCCTCCCAAATGGTGCCGCTCAGGGCTTTGATCCGCCCATCAGTTCCCTCCTGGGTAGGATATGGACTCGGCAGGCCGTCGATATGGTGGCTTAGGTCTCCCGAAGCGGTCAAGAAGGGAGCCTTGCGGTACTCATCGCCACAGTCCCCCGGGATTTTTTGGAGGCTACTCAAAGCAGTTTGAATGCTGGCACGATCCGCTTCGTCCAATTGAATCGAAAACAACCCTTCGTTTTCAGCCAGGTGTTCACTTTTGCCCAAGCGCGCTCCAATGATCACCCCAGCCACCGCGGGTTGAAGGAGCATGTAATGACTCGCCAAGGTGGCAATGCCCACCCCATGCTTCTGGGCGATGGGTTGGAGTGTTGATAGGAGGTTTTGGAAGCGTTCCCATCCTCCGGCAGCGTCGATGAATCGTTTGTACTTCATTTGAGACCAGGTGAGCGATTCACTCAAAACCGGCTCTTGTTTTCCGAGCCATTTTTCCGAAAGGAATCCTCCTGCCACGGTTCCGAAGGCCAGCAACTTTACCCCATGCTTCAAGCACAACTGGGTCATTTCGCCCGCTGCCCGTTGATCAAGGAGGGAATAGCAGACCTGATTGGAAACCACCTCTATCCCTGAATTGACCACCACCTGGAGGTGGGCCGTATCAAAATTGGTTAGGCCCAGGTGTCGAATCAGCCCCTCATTTTTTAGTTCTTGTAGCCAGAAAAGGCAGTCCACCCAACTGGGATGTGCATATTGCCAAGCATGAAACTGCATCAGGTCGATCTGATCCGTTTTCATTCGCGTCAAGGCGGTTTCTACAGCTTCTCTCACTTGGCTAGCAGTGATTTTTCCGGGTGAGGGCACCCATTTGGTAAAAAATTGCGCAGCAT
>JAXISU010000357.1:0-2815 GCA_034680425.1 Cyclobacterium sp. | reverse complement strand
TTACCAACGACTTTTTGATTCCGAGATTTTGGTGGTGACACTACCCCCTCGAAGTCGGCAGGGAGATGGGGAAGCCTACCTGCAGCAACTCGCTTCCTTACGCGATTTGGTCGCAAACTCAGCAGTAAAGCAGGTTATCTTTATTTCCAGTACCGGAATTTACCCCGATCAAAGCAAGTCAGTGCACTACACCGAGGAGGAGGAGATTTCCGAAAGTACTGCCGGCAATGCGGTCTTGCAGCGAGCGGAAGCCTTGATGGGTACCTCGCCAAGGTATGATTTGACCGTGCTGCGGATGGGGGGATTGATGGGAGAAGATCGGATTCCAGGAACCTATTTTGCAGGAAAGGAACAGGTGGTGGGCCATACTCGGGTCAACTTTATTCATCAAGCGGATGCAGCAGGAATGATCGCCTGGGTAATCAAGCAGGGACTATGGAATAAAACCTTCAATGGAGTAGCTCCCGAGCATCCCTTGCGGCGGGAAGTGTATCAGCACAATGCCAGTGCTTTGGGAATTCCCTTGCCTGCTAGTTTCCAGGATGCTGCAGATGAAGAGGTAGGGAGGTTGATTAGTTCGGAGAAAATCGTTTCCACCGGATTTACCTTTGAATATCCAGACCCTTTGACTTTTTCCTACGTGCCAAGGCCCTAAAAATCCCTGTGATTTTCTTCCTGTAGCGACGGGGGATGGCTTTTTTCTGACATCTTGTCATTTTTTCGCACTTGGAATAGGCCTTGCAGGGGATAGGTAGATTTATTTAATACGTAACTAAACCGATGTAAGCCCATGCAGGAAAAAGGCACGATCTCGATCCATACCGAGAACATTTTCCCTATCATTAAGAAATTCCTCTATTCTGATCATGAGATTTTCCTTCGGGAATTGGTCTCGAATGCTGTCGATGCTACGAAAAAAATCAAGCGACTTGCGACATTAGGTCAGTATACTGGAGAACTAGGCGATCTCACGGTGGAGGTATCCTTTGATGAAAAGAAGAAGACCATCACCATCTCCGACAAGGGGCTCGGCATGACTGCTGAGGAAATCAAAAAATACATCAACCAGATTGCATTTTCTGGAGCCACGGAGTTTGTGGAGAAATTCAAGGATGCCAAAGATGCCAACGAGATCATTGGCAAGTTTGGTTTGGGTTTCTACTCTGCCTTCATGGTGGCCAAGAATGTGGAGATCCATACGCTATCCTATCAGGAAGGTTCTGAGCCTGCCATTTGGACTTGCGATGGAAGCACTGAGTTTGAAATCAAGAAAGGCAAAAAGAAAAGCCGCGGTACGGACATCATTCTTCATGTCAACGAGGATTCAGAAGAATTTTTGGACAAGTGGAAGTTGCAGGGCATCTTGGATAAGTACTGCAAATTTTTGCCTGTTCCGATCAAGTTTGGCACCAAATCCGAGTCTGTTGAGGACGGCGTAGACGACAAGGGAGAGAAGAAGTGGAAGTCCGTGGAAGTGGACAATATCCTGAACACTACCGCTCCGATCTGGACCAAATCTCCAAGCGACCTCCAAGACGAGGATTACTTGGCTTTCTACAAGAGCCTGTATCCGATGGGAGAGGATCCGCTATTCTGGATTCACCTGAATGTGGATTATCCCTTCAACCTGACTGGGGTGCTGTATTTTCCTAAGGTCAAAAATGACTTTGAGATGCAGCGCAACAAGATCAAACTTTTCAGCCGTCAGGTATTCATCACCGATGAGGTGAAGGACATTGTGCCTGAGTTTTTGATGCTGCTTCATGGGGTGATTGACTCCCCAGATATTCCACTCAACGTGTCTAGAAGTTTCTTGCAGGCGGACGGCAATGTGAAGAAGATCAACAACTACATCACGAAGAAGGTGGCTGACAAACTTTCTGAACTTTTCAAGAAAGACCGAAAAGTCTACGAAGAGAAGTGGAATGACATTGGCCTATTTGTGAAGTACGGCATGATCTCCGAGGAGAAGTTTTACGAGAAAGGGAAGGAATTTACCCTGCTTAAAAATACGAAGGACGCTTATTTCACCTTGGACGAGTACCGCGAGAAGGTGGCGCCTACGCAAACGGACAAAAACGATCAATTGATCTACTTGTATGCCACCGACCTCAAGAAGCAGGACAGCTTTATCGATTCGGCCTTGAATAAGGAGTACGATGTGTTGGTACTCGATTCACCGATTGACAGCCATTTCATTCAGCATATTGAGTCCAAGTTGGACAAGACCCAACTCAAGCGTGTGGATGCAGATGTGGTGGAGAAATTGATCCAGAAAGATTCTACTTATGCCAACCTGCTGACTGAAGATCAGAGTAAGTCGGTGAAGGAAATCTTTGACAAGGCGATTCAGAACAAAACCTACACCGTAGAGATTGAAGGCCTAAGTCCAGAGGAATTCCCCGTGACCATTACCATGGAAGAGTGGATGCGTCGCATGAAGGAAATGGCACAAACAGGTGGTGGGCCGATGAGCTTCTACGGCAGCTTGCCGGATAGCTACAAGGTGGCCATCAATGGCAATCACCCCCTTGTGGACAAGATCTTGAAAGCGGACTCGGAAGAGGCGCAGGTGACCCTTGCCAAGCAGGCCTTTGATCTGGCTTTACTTTCTCAGGGCTTGCTAACAGGCAAGGACCTGGCGCACCCAAGTATTCGTAATGGCATTTTGGTTGTTGAAAAGATTAAAAATTTCTAGCCCCAATGAAAATTCTTCAAACGGTTTCAACCACGATAAGTTCGAGGTTAATTTCTCGTCTTTGAAAACGAAAGAAAATCCAACATCGGCTCTTTTGTAGTCGTTCAAACGCAACTG
>JAXISU010000356.1:0-2824 GCA_034680425.1 Cyclobacterium sp. | reverse complement strand
GTGGAAGTGCTTCTCCCTGTTTCTTTATTTTTTGGCTCGCTGAGCTTTCGGGTCTAAAATCAGCCACTGCCGCAGCAAATACAATGACATTCATTTGCCCATGCAAGACTTTTGTTGCATCATACATTTCATTTGCAGTGGTCACGCGCTGCACCTGAAACCCATGCCCTTCCAACTTCAGTGCTACCGGCCCAGCGACCACATACACTTCAGCTCCAGCTGCCTTAAATGCTTGCGCTAGGGCAAAGCCCATTTTTCCACTGGAATGATTACTCAAAAAACGAACGGGATCCAGCGCTTCTTGTGTAGGACCGAGCGTAATCAATACTTTTTTTCCGCCAAACTCATTCTTGGAATTAAAAAAATCAAAAACTCGCTCCAGAATATGTTCTGGCTCCATCATGCGGCCTTGTCCGGAAAGCCCACTGGCCAATTCCCCAGTTTCCGCATCCAAAACAATATTTCCAAAGGAGGCTACTTTCTCCAAGTTTGCTCGAACCGAGGGGTGCTGATACATGTCCAAATCCATAGCCGGCGCAAGCATGACTGGACAGCGGCAGGAAAGGTAGGTGGCAGTAAGGAGATTGTCGCATGCTCCCTGAGCAAATTTGGACAGGGTATTGGCACTCAAGGGCGCCACTAAAAATAAATCCGCCCAAAGGCCTAGCTCCACATGATTGTGCCATTGACCAGAGCTTTTTTCAAAAAAAGCAGAAAGTACAGGTCGCTTGGAGAGGGTAGCTAAAGTGAGGGGGGTAATAAAATCAAGAGCAGAGGTAGTCGCTACAAGCTGTACCTCTGCTCCAGATTTGATAAGCAAGCGAGTTAAAATCGCTGTTTTATAGGCGGCAATGCTGCCTGTAACACCGATTAAAATTCGTTTGCCCTTAAGAATCATTGGAAATTACTCCGCTCCTTCTTGCGATGGATATCTGTGGTGGATTTTTCCTTCAGTAAACTCTTCCATCGCCAATGAAGTAGGCTTTGGCATTCTTTCGTAAAACTTGGAGATCTCAATTTGCTCCTTGTTCTCAAATACCTCTTCCAAGTTGTCTACTGTAGAAGCAAATTCAGAAAGCTTGTTGTTCAATTCTTCCTTCAAGGTAGAAGAAATTTGCTTAGCACGCTGACCAACGATGTGGATGGACTCATAGATATTCCCTGTTTGATCAGCGATTTTATCTAAGTCTCTTGTGATGATTGATGGATTAACAGCCATATAGTTTGTTTTTTAAATGCTTGAATTCAATTAATTTGAGTTCGTGGTGACCACGGCCTCTTCTGCAGCTTTTTTGTCTGCAATCTCTTTTTTCAGTTTGGAATGCGCTTGCGCTTCTTCCTTAGTCTGTTCTTCAAATTTTTTCACCTCACCCAAATAGCCACTAGCTGGGAACTTGCGGTAAAAATTAGAAGCAAACTTCAAAGCATCATTCAGACGCTCTTCTTTTTTATCAAAAGCACTGTTTTTGGCATACGCATATCCCACTTCTACCAAACGGTAAGCCAGCTCCTCATTTCGCTTGCTTTCAGGAAAGTCCTTTGCGAAGTTTTGAAAATTGATGATGCAGGCTCGGTAAAAGTCTCCAGGGAATAGGCCTTCCTTCAAACGGTAGTACATTTCCGCTTCGCTGTAGGCTTTTTCCTCAAATCTTGACTCCAGATCCTTGAGCATGTCCATGGCTCGCTCGTAACTAGCAGAGGCGGGGAATCTACCTACAAATTGCTGGATTGCAGACACTGCCTCCTTGCTACTTTGCTGATCTAGATTGAAATCTGGGGCATCCAAATACAAGGAATAGGCATGCATAAACAAGGCTTCCTCTGCCAAGGTGCTACGATTATAGGTCTTGTAAAAGGTATTGAAATAGCCTGCAGACTCTATGTACCTCTTGGTTTTGAAGTGGCAATTGGCGTAGTTGTACTCCGCCATTTCTGCTTTTTCCGAACCCTTAATTACAGGAAGTACCTTCTCATACAAGATAATCGCCTTGTTGTATTCCCCTTCCTGGTAGTATTTGTTTGCACCATTGTATAGCTCTTCCCAGTTGGTACTCTTTTCCAATTTGGAAAAAGGACCACAGGCTCCGAAGAGAACCAAGGAAAGTACAAACAAGATCGAATAGTTTCGCATGATTAATTAAAGGACCGCAAATATAAGGGATAATTGTAAGATTTCAAATGAAATAGCCTAGTGGAAAGCGCTTACTTTTTTACTTGTAATTTCTTGGTGACCACGTTTTTGTTGTCCACAAACAAGGTGTAGAAATACACCCCTGGCTGAAAGTCAGCTACCTGAATCACGAGACTATTCCGAGTAGGATCAAGTTCGTACTCAGCAATGGGATTACCGATAAAACTTGTTACTGTGATTTTAGCTTTCGCTTTTGGATTTACCAGGGTATAATCGAGTTGCGCAACTCGGTTACTTGGATTGGGGTAAATATCCCCAAGTTTGATGTCTTTGTGTGAAAAATCGGCTGTTGGAGAAGGTGTAACGGCATATTTCGCTTCTACTACAAAAAACTCACGCAGCGATTCACTGTTGACAAAAACAAGGTCAAAACTGCCTAGGGTCTCTGCAATACCCATTTCAAATTCCAAATACAAATCTGTATAAATCTCCCCGGGAGCAAGCTTCAGCACTACCTTTGCCAAGTCTTTTTTCGGATCAAAGCATTGATCACCAAGACAAATTCGCATTTTTTGAGAGGAGCCGATACTGCCTTTGATGTTGCGAAGCAGGTAGGTTTTCGACTGAGAAGACTCGTTGTGCAGGAGCACTGTTTTTCGTTGGGAAGTTCCTATTTTACCTGAAAAATCAACC
>JAXISU010000355.1:0-2837 GCA_034680425.1 Cyclobacterium sp. | reverse complement strand
CGACCGGTACTTTCTTTGCGGTCTTCAACCGTATCTGCATCGATGCGATCGAGTTCCCACTGGGCTTCGTATGGTTTGATAAGTTTGGCTACATCAGTTCCTGGAGCAAATTGCAAATAGCGATTGTATTCCACTCGGCTTCCGTACTGCACCAATCCAGTTTCTTGCAAGTATCCCAAAGGAATGTACACTGCAGGTGCCACGCTTGCCGTAATGCCTGTCTGTCCAGGCACCTTTTGAAGTTCCCCTACAATCTCAAAATTAAGGTTACCCACCTTGATGGAATCCCCCACTCGGGCATCAAACTGCGCCATCAGCGCTTTTTCTACCAGCGCCTTCTTGCCTCCACTTCTAAAATTAGCCTCACCCTCAGCTGGTAGCGTTTCCAGTTTTCCATAAAAAGGGAAATTCCCCTCCAAAGCACGCACTTGCGTCAGTCGGCTGGCATCCCGCTTGGGAAAGGCAACCATGGAAGCAAAATTGACCTCTGAGGCGGTTTCTAAGGCAAGAGAATCCAGACCCAACTCGCCGAGAGGCTTGCTGTTTTCCAAAACCAAATCTGCGCCGAGAAGCTCCTTGGCCTGATTGTCAATGTCTTTGACTAGGTTTTCTCCAAAACTGCTGATTGCTACCAAGGCAGCAATCCCTACGACAATGGAGGAA
Source organism: Cyclobacterium sp. (assembly GCA_034680425.1). Lineage (GTDB taxonomy): Bacteria > Bacteroidota > Bacteroidia > Cytophagales > Cyclobacteriaceae > Algoriphagus. The sequence continues at coordinate 2,174 of JAXISU010000355.1, read as the reverse complement.
ACGAAGAGCAGCAATCGGGAGAGATTTTTTCTAAAATCCCGCCCTGCCATTTTTAAAATCCAGGCAAAATCAGGCATGGGTCTCCTCCTGTATTTTTCCGCCCTTGATGTGAATGATGCGCTGGGTTTTGGCCGCCAATTCCAAGTCGTGCGTCACCAGCACCAGCGTAGTTCCCTGTTCTTTATTCAAATCGAAAATCAAATTTTCAATCATTGTACCCGTTTCGGTATCCAAGTTGCCCGTAGGCTCATCAGCAAAAAGTATTTTCGGCGCATTCGCAAAGGCCCTTGCAATGGAAACGCGCTGCTGTTCTCCGCCTGAAAGTTGGGTCGGGTAATGCGTCGCCCGATCTTTCAACCCTACTTTATCGAGTAACTCCATAGCCTTTTCCTTGGCATTGGTTTTTTTCTTCAACTCCAAGGGAACCATCACATTCTCTAGTGCGGTGAGTGTAGGAAGCAGCTGAAAATTTTGGAATATAAATCCCACATCCCGACTCCGTACTGCTGCACGCTGGTCTTCATTCAAGCGCTCCAAGGCTTCTCCATTCAGGACCACAGATCCGGTGGAACTGGAATCTAGACCTGCACACAAACCCAAAAGGGTAGTTTTTCCGCTTCCTGATGGACCGACGATAGCGATGGTTTCTCCTGCTTGGATAGAAAAAGTAACCTGATCCAAAACCGTGAGCTTTCGGCTTCCGCTTTGGTAGGTTTTACTAACGTGTTGAAGGGCTAAAATGGACATGTGAGGGGTAAAGAAGTTGAATAAGGAAAACGCTATTTTTGACTAATTTGTTGGCAATTGCACAAATTACTTTGGAATTCGAGCAAAGAAAACAAAATTACAGCATCCTAGGAACCTAGGTTCGACAGATGGCAGCATTTGGTCGACCAATGGGTCCTCAATTGTGTAAAAAACAAAAATTTCCTTTGAATAAGGAGAAGTTAACCCAGTTACTATGAAATCAAGATTTAATGGAGTCGCTTTAGTTCTCCTTTTAGGAATAATCTCTTTCCTTAGCTCCTGTGGCTCAAACCCAGAAAAAACACAGGCAGAGAATGGAGATCAAGTAGCGGAATCTACCGCGAAAAAAACAATCCTATTCTTTGGAAATAGCCTCACCGCAGGCTATGGCATTGACCCAGAAGAATCCTTTGCGGGTAGAATCCAAAGCCGATTGGATAGCTTGAAAAAAGAGTATCGCGTGATCAATGGAGGATTGAGTGGAGAAACTACCGCCGGTGGCTTGAGTCGCCTCGATTGGTTTTTGGAAGAGGAGCCTTACTTATTTGTGCTTGAATTGGGAGGAAATGACGGCTTGCGCGGCATTCCGCTTACCGAAACCAAGAAAAACCTATTGGCAATTGTTGACAAGGTGCAAGCAAAATACCCCAACACGAAGATTATCCTAGCAGGCATGCAGATACCTCCCAACATGGGGAAAGAATACACCGAAGAGTTCAAAGCCATTTACCCTGCTGTGGCTAAGGAAAAAAACATCGAATTGATTCCTTTTCTACTGGAAGGTGTGGCAGGCAATCCGGACTTAAATCTTCCTGACGGAATCCATCCTACCCCAGAAGGCCATCGCATCGTGATGGAAACCTTGTGGCCCTTCATTTCAAAAGCACTTTAAAATTTCGACTTCCTAACTTGCTCATTAATTGCTAGTTTAGTTCGATTCAACCCCATCCGTTTATGGCCTTACAAATCAAAGAAACCCAAGATAGTTACGACGTCATCATTGTTGGTTCGGGAGCTGGCGGAGGCATGGCCTCCAAAATTCTTTCCGAAGCAGGCCTTTCCGTTGCCGTGGTGGAAGCCGGTGGAGATTTCGATCCCGCCAAAGAAGAAGATCGGACCCAGCTTCGCCCACCTTGGGAGTCCCCAAGAAGAGGTGCGGGCACCAAAATCCGTCCCTTTGGAGATTTTGATCAAGCTATCGGAGGATGGGAAATTGAGGGCGAACCCTACACGCGAAAGGACGGAACACAATTTGACTGGTTTCGCTCTCGCATGGTGGGTGGACGGACCAACCATTGGGGTAGAATTTCGCTACGTTTTGGGCCCAATGACTTCAAGCGCGCCAGCATCGATGGCATGGGTCACGATTGGCCGATAGGCTACGAGGACTTGAAACCCTACTACGATAAGGTGGACAAGCTGATTGG
>JAXISU010000354.1:0-2842 GCA_034680425.1 Cyclobacterium sp. | reverse complement strand
GGTACGCCTATCCTAGGTTTGGATGTGTGGGAGCATGCCTACTACCTTCACTACCAAAATAGACGCCCAGACTACATTGCCGCTTTCTGGAATGTGGTCAACTGGGATGCCGTAAGCAAGCGATACGCTGCTGCGAAGTAAACCTATTTGCAATTTGCGATAAATGAACTCCTGAGGATATTCTTCAGGAGTTTTTTTGTTCCATTCTGAAAAAATCACTGTTCGAAAATGAGACAGTCAGCTGATTTGCTTCCTTCAAAATCTTGGTTTGCAATTATTTTCCGCATTTTTTATTACTTGGCACATCCTTTTCTTGGTTTTCTGCATCTACTAGAAAACTAAACCAACTATTTTCTTCATGAAGACCCGTCACTTTTTATTCTTAGCCTTTTTTGTGTACCTGCTGGGAATGAGTACCCTTGCCGCTCAAACCAATTCCTCGGCCCTGTTGCGCGGAACGATTACCAACCAAAAAGGGGAGCCCGTGCCCTATGCCAATGCGGCGCTGCTATCCCCAGAAGGAGTACTTCTTGAAGGAGCAGTAACCGATGAAGCTGGAAATTTTTCGATTGCTACAGCCAAAACTGCCCGTGTCAAACTAGTGGTTTCTTCGCTAGGGTATACCTCCTTCACTTCCGAGGAGTTTGAACTTCAGGCTGGACTTCAAAAAGATTTTGGAAAGATTATTCTTGCCGATGAAGTAACAGGCTTGGATGAGGTCACCGTCAAGGCTTCACGTCCCCAAATCATCATCGAACCCGACAAGACCATCGTCAATGTAGAAGGCACGGTGATGGCGGAAGGGGCCAATGCACTGGATGTATTGGGAAGATCTCCGGGGGTATTCATTACCTCGGATGGGAGTATCAACCTGAATGGGAGAACAGGCGTAACGGTAATGATCAACGATCGGCCCATGTACATGAGTGTTGCCGATTTGACTAGCTTTTTGCGTTCCATGCCTGCGGATAACATTAAAAGTATCGAGGTGATGACTAGCCCGTCAGCACGCTTTGACGCAGAAGGTGCCGCAGGGGTGATCAATATTCAACTCAAGAAAAATACGGTCGATGGGGTTTTTGGGAATGTGATGATCGGAGGCAGATACAATGGAAAGGCGGCTCCCAATGCGGGGGTTACCCTCAATGTCAAAAAAGGGAAGTGGACGAGTAATGGAACTTTCAATTACAACGAAAATGTAGAAATTAATGACTTAGAAATTGAACGAAATTTTCAGGTTGAAGGAGGGAAATCCACCTTTTTGCAAGATTCTCGAATCATCGAGCGTAGTCATACTCCTTCCTTTACTGGGGCTGCCAACTACGAATTAACACCCACTCAGAATTTGGGAATCAACGTGCAGGCTTCTACTTCTTCCAGCAATGGACTCAATAACTCCGGAACGACAATTTCAAATCCTGGACAGTCTACCAAATCAAGCTTCACGTCAATCAATGATTCCGAGGACCAGCGAAGTCGACTTTTTACCAACCTGCACTACGATGCAAAGTTGGATACCCTAGGGGGAAAGATCACAGCGGACTTAGACTTGACAGTGATGGACATGAGCAGCGAAGCATTATTGAATAATTCCTATTCGAATGGATTGAATCCGCCTACGCTGAGCTCAGATCGTGTATTGACGCTCAATGACATGTACTACACCATCTTTACGTCGAAGGTGGATTGGATCCAACCTCTGAAAGGAGGAAAAGTACTAGAGGCAGGCCTCAAGGGGAGCTGGGTAGAGTCGGATAATAACCTAGACCTAAGTCGAGGAATCTTCAACGATCCATTTTTACCTGATCCCAACTCCAACCGCTTTATTTACCAAGAGAATGTATTAGCAGCCTACAGTTCCTTGAAAGGGGATTTTTCACCAAAGTTATCCTATCAGGCGGGCTTGCGAATGGAGTATTCCGACGTGACCGGAACTTCCAAGACCCTCAACCAAGTCAATAAGCAAGAATATACCAACCTCTTTCCAAGTGTATTTTTGCAGCACAAAATCAGCGATGCCTACCAAGTGGTCTACAATGTGAATCGCCGGATTACGCGACCCAACTACCGCTTGCTCAACCCCTTTGTGTATTACATTGATCCCTTGACTACTGAAAAGGGGAATCCAAACCTACGGCCCCAGTATTCTACCAACCTAGAGATGGACCATGTGATCAAAGGTGTGTACCAGTTTACCCTGGGCTACAGCGTTACCGAAAATTCGTTTCAGCAAGTTTTTGAGCAAAACGAGGAAGCACGAAGCAGCACACTTTACACCGCAAATTTTGACAAAACCAAGAATTTCAATTTTCAAGGCGTAGTACCTGTTGAATTGGCAAAATGGTGGAACACTTCCAACTTGGTTCAACTAAACTACAACAAATTCAAGTCGCTCATTGGCAAGGACCTTTTGGATATAAGTCAATTATCCTACGTTTTACGAACTCAGCACAACTTTAGCTTACCCAAAGGTTTCAAGATGGAGTTGGTAGGGACTTACCTGGGCCCACAGATTTGGGGGATGGGAGAGGTTCGCGGATTTGGATGGGTAGATGCGGGAATCACAAAATCAGTGATGAAGGACAAACTTTCCTTATCCATCAATGGGGGAGACTTGTTCCGTACCCAATGGGTTCGCGCATCGGTCAATTTTGCAGCTATTGATACCCGCATTCTTCAATACCAAAATGAACAGAGCGTTCGTTTCACGCTTCGGTACAATTTTTCCAAAGGACAAAGCTTCCGGGTGAATTCGAATTCGGGAAGTTCCGAAGAGCGAAAGCGCTTGGATTAAGACTAGTAAGTTGATGTGTACCTGCCCCCAACTAAGGACGACTTGTTG
>JAXISU010000353.1:0-2846 GCA_034680425.1 Cyclobacterium sp. | reverse complement strand
CTGATCAATGAAAACATCACCGAAGAGACCCATGCGGTTATGAAAAACATGGAAGCGGTCCTGCGGGCAGCAGGTTTTGGCTTTGCCAATGTGGCCAAATGCACCATTTTTATCCGCGAAATGGGCCAGTTTGGGGCCATCAACGAGGCCTATGGGCAGTACTTCAAGGCCGATCCACCAGCGCGGGAGACGGTGGAGGTGAGTAAGCTTCCCAAAAATGTGCAGGTAGAAATTTCCTGCATCGCAGTTAAATAATCCATGAACTGGCTGCCTTTTGGTCGGGAAACCCTCGTCAGCGCCTTGTCCAAGGAGGAGCTACTAAAGCGCTTGGCTACAGTTACCCGAGGGACTCGGGCCGAAGGACTCCCCGAGCTCCGGCCTCTATTTTATGGGCAAGTGGGGGAACATGGATTTCGCATTTCCCGAGTGATTGATAAAGGAGATAATTTTCTTCCGCTACTCTTAGGGAAGGTGGAGGCGACGCCGAGAGGTAGCATTCTTTTTGTCCGCTACCAACTCTTTTCGACCACTCGATTTTTCCTTTGGTTTTGGACAGGGATCCTGTTGGGCTTTTCGCTTTTTTTCTTTTTGGGATCTCAGCAATTCCTTCAAGGAGGAGTATGCCTTTCCCTGATGGGGCTCAATTATGTCTTGGCGGTGTTTTTCTTTCATCGACAGCTGCTGCCCAGCAAAAAACTTTTCCAGGAAGTGATCAATTTTCCGCCCAGCAGCGTGGAATCCTCACGCAAGCTGTAGGCAAAAAGGGACTTTGGATGTACCTTTGTGGCCTAATCTTCACTCTTTTATTTTGACTACCATGTCCATCCGTATAGAAAAAGATACCATGGGAGCCGTAGAGGTTCCTGCATCGGCTTACTGGGGAGCGCAGACGCAGCGTTCAATCAATAATTTTAAGATTGGCGGAGAAAAAAACCGCATGCCGATCGAGATCATCCATGCTTTTGCCATCTTGAAAAAAGCGGCAGCATTGACCAATGCAGAATTAGGGGTATTGGAACCCGCCAAGGCGGAAATCATCGCCCAAGTTTGTGATGAAATAGTGACAGGGCAGCACGACAGCCAGTTTCCTTTGGTGGTATGGCAGACAGGTTCGGGGACTCAATCCAACATGAATGCGAATGAGGTGATTGCCTACCGAGCACATGTACTTTTGGGAGGGTCTTTGGAAGATGCCAAGAAGAAAATCCACCCCAACGACGACGTCAACAAGTCTCAATCCTCCAACGATACCTACCCTACGGCCATGCACATTGCGGCCTACAAGATGGTTGCGGAAACGACCATTCCGGGACTGAAGCAGCTTCGCGATACGCTTGCGGCGAAGGCAGAAGCCTTCAAGAAGGTGGTCAAAATCGGCCGAACGCACTTTATGGACGCGACACCCCTCACTTTGGGACAGGAATTTAGCGGCTATGTGGCGCAGCTCGATCACGGTTTGCGCGCGCTCAACAATACCCTTGCGCACCTATCCGAATTGGCCTTGGGTGGCACAGCAGTGGGTACTGGATTGAATACCCCACAGGGCTACTCCGAGTTGGTGGCGAAAAAAATCGCAGAACTGACAGGCCTTCCTTTTGTGACGGCACCCAACAAGTTTGAGGCACTCGCCGCGCACGACGGCATGGTCGAAACCCATGGGGCATTGAAGCAAGTGGCCGTGTCCTTGATGAAGATTGCCAACGACATTCGCATGCTCTCCTCAGGTCCTCGTTCGGGCATTGGAGAAATCTTGATTCCAGAAAATGAGCCTGGATCCTCCATCATGCCGGGCAAGGTGAATCCTACTCAGGTGGAAGCGATGACCATGGTGGCCGCTCAGGTGATGGGCAACGATGTTGCTATTACCATAGGGGGTTCGAATGGACATTTTGAACTGAATGTATTCAAGCCGTTGATAGCCGCCAACTTCCTGCAGTCAGCTCGATTGCTAGGAGATGCCTGCGTTTCCTTTGATGTCAACTGTGCGGTGGGAATAGAACCAAACACACCGATGATCCAGCGGCACTTGGAAAACTCCCTGATGCTGGTGACGGCATTGAATCCTTACATTGGCTACGAAAATGCCGCAGCCATCGCCAAGAAGGCACACAAGGAAGGAACGAGCTTGCGAGAAGCAGCCCTAGGCTTGGGCTTGCTTACCTCGGAGCAGTTTGACGAGTGGGTGAAGCCAGAAGATATGATTGGAGGCTTGAAATAAGGGAAGGTCCCAATCGCTTTTTCGAAGCTAATTAGGGTCCCCTTTGTGGTTTTTTTACTGCAGAGGGGATCCTTTTTTAAGGAAGGGGTTTCCAGTATTCGAGGATGATTTGCACTTTTTTAGTTTTTAACTATATTTAATTGATAATTAGTCTCCGGTTTTCCGGGCTTTTTCAATAGAAGAAAAATTTTTCATCATGAAAGCAGCCACTTTTTTTGTGCTACTTTTTTTCTCTGGTCTTGTCCTTTCCGCCCAAACGGAAAAGCAAGCCAACGCATCCTTTGATTGGATAAAAATTAATCCTCAGGAATCATTTGATCGCTATGCTTGGGAAACTCTTCCTCAAGGCATCACCCAAGTAATGGTAGATTCACTGCTCGCATCGCCTTACCTCACTACCGATGATCCTATCACCCTATTTTATGTTCAGGAAAAACTTTTAGCGGTCATTCCCTGCAGATTTGAGGTCTTACGCTGGACGGGTGAAAGTTGGGAAAACTTGTACAAGGGTGCTGGCTCTGGGTTCAACTGTCATGCGCATTTTTTTGTGCGAGAGGGGAAATTGTATTCCATGGGGAGGTATGGATTTTGGCGAGCGCACAGCGAATTACTCGAGTTTGATTTTGAT
>JAXISU010000352.1:0-2854 GCA_034680425.1 Cyclobacterium sp. | reverse complement strand
CTAGCTCAAGCTGTAGGCGGTAAAAGCGATCCTCCGCTTCGGTTTGGTCGTCGTAACCAATTTCCCCAATGGCCACCACCCCTTCCTTACCCGCATAGAGTGGTAGGAGTTCCATCACCTGTTCGGCCAAGGCTACATTGTTGGCTTCCTTGGAATTGAGTCCCATGGTGCAGTAGTGGACGATGCCAAACTGGCTTGCCCGGAATCGCTCCCAGCCCACCAAAGTGGAAAAATAGTCCTTGAAGGAGCCCACTTCGGTACGGGGCTGTCCCAACCAGAATGCGGGTTCGATCGTGGCCACAATGCCCGCTTTGCGCATGGCTTCGTAGTCGTCAGTAGTCCTGGAAACCAGGTGAATGTGGGGATCTATGTACATTTCCATGGGTAGATTCGGGGGTAATTGGGTGAATTTAGCGGTTGATGAGTGATTAAACTCGATTTTTTTGAAATTCTATTCCTAGGTCTTCCCAGCCATAGGCAGCGGTAGCGCAGGCTTCCTGAAGCAAGGGATAGGCAGTCAAGAGTTCTTGAGCAGGAGGATAGCTGCACTGGTAAGCGGCCAAAGCCCCGGCTTTTTGCTCCGTGGCATCCGTAGCCGCGAGCACTTTTTTCAGGTCCTCCAGGTATTGAGGTCCCATAAATGGCACGAGCAGGCGCCAAACTTCTGGCATCACTGCCCTGCCGGCTGCCCAGCGCTCGTGGGCAAAGTCGGTCGCCATGGCAGCAAGGGCCGCATTGCGTCGCCGATCTAGGTCTTGGATGAGGTAGAGCGGGCGCTGCATAAAGATGGCTTTGAGGACCAGCTGATTCCAATTGGCCTCCGGGAAAAAGCGTGCCGGATAGGGATTTCGCAGCGCAATGGCATCAAAGACCACCGACATATTGGTACGGCACCCTTCAATGGCGCGAGGCAAGAGCCCTTCTGCATTCGGGAATAGCGGCAAGGCGGCATAGAGCGCCTGCTGCTCGTACATGTCGCCTGTTTCAAAGAGTTGCTGTAGGATGGCCTGCCAGGCTTCATTCTGGAAGGGCAACTGGAGTACTAGGTAAATCCGAGCCACTTGAAGGCTATCCCAGGCAGATGGATCTACTCCCTCAGGAAGAGATCTAGTTGCTCCCTCCGTCCAGGAAACAGCCTCTTTATTAAAATACCGAGAGGCGCGGGAAAAGGCTAGAAAGAAGGGATTCGGGGAAGTGGAGGCCTTAATTTTATCGGTTTGCTCCGCCAACCAGGTAAATGAAGCAGGTTCCGCAGATGCTTCTAAAGCCTTTTTTAAAAATTCTTGAATCGGAGCTATTGCCATGGGGAGAGGGTTTTACCAAACTTCTACGTAAAGAAACTGTAACCCGAAGAAAAATCCATCCCGTTTTAGACAAATGGAGGAAAAAAAGTTGGTCAACAGTCGACGGTCCACAGACGACAGCAAATTGTGAGGGAAGGCAATGATCTGCGGTGGACCGTGGACCGTTAGCCGTTGACTAATTTTATCCACCAGCGGTTTCAGGAAAATTGAACTTAATTCCTAGTTTTAGGAATTAAATACACTCGCTATGAAAATCCGCAACAGCTGGTACCTAGGTCTTGTGTTTTTTGTTTCTGTACAGCTACAGGCACAAAACCAAGTCATCGATGCCATTATCAAAGAAGCAACCGAAAATTCTAAACTAGAAGTTCTTGCTCATGAAATCATGGACGGAGTAGGCCCACGCTTGGTCGGCTCCCCACAAATGCAAAAGGCCCATGACTTGGCCGTCACCACCTACCAGAGTTGGGGCATTCCTGCCCGCAACGAAAAGTGGGGAGAATGGAGAGGCTGGGAAAGAGGCGTCACCCACATGGATATGATTGCACCTTGGACCAAGTCCTTGGCCGGCACGCAGCTGGCTTGGAGCCCCTCTTCCCCTCAGGGAGGCGTAAAAGGGGAGGTAGTGATCCTTCCTGAATTTGCCGACTCACTAGCTTTCCAAAAGTGGCTACCTTCCGTAAAAGGCAAGTACGTGATGATCTCCGTACCTCAGCCTACTGGACGCCCGGACTACAACTGGGAGGAGCATGGCACGCCCGCTTCCTTTGAAAAAATGAAAGCCGAACGCACCGCCATCAATGCCTCTTGGACCAAGCGTCTTCAGGCTACGGGCAAAAACCGCAACCAACTTCCCCTCGCGCTTGAAAACGCAGGTGCAGCAGGTATCCTCACCTCCAATTGGTCCAACGCCTTTGGTGCCAACAAGATTTTCTCTGCCTCCACCAAAAAAGTACCGACCGTAGACATTTCCCTAGAAGACTATGGCCTACTTTATCGCTTGGCAGAAAGCGGCAAAAAACCACAGTTGCACCTCAATGCGCAGTCCAAAGAAACAGGCATGCAGCCGACCTACAATACCGTTGCCGAAATCAAGGGTAGTACAAAACCAGATGAATACGTGATGCTTTCCGCTCACTTTGACTCTTGGGATGGTGGCACAGGCGCTACAGACAACGGAACAGGCACCATCTTGATGATGGAAGTAATGCGTGTCTTGAAGCAAGTGTATCCCAATCCAAAACGCACCATCCTAGTTGGGCATTGGGGATCCGAGGAGCAAGGACTAAACGGTTCTCGCGCTTTTGTGGAAGACCATCCCGAAATGGCAGGCAAAATCCAAGCCCTCTTCAACCAGGACAATGGTACCGGTCGTATCGCCAATATCTCCGGACAGGGATTTGTAGATAGCTACGAGTACCTGGGTCGCTGGCTCAACAAGGTGCCTCGTAACATCACCCAGGATTTGAAGACCGAGTTTCCTGGCAACCCAGGAGCTGGAGGAACAGACCACGTGTCCTTTGTGGCAGCGGGTGTTCCGGCCTTCAACT
>JAXISU010000351.1:0-2866 GCA_034680425.1 Cyclobacterium sp. | reverse complement strand
TTGAGCACCTTCGGATTCAGTCAACAAATTCGTACCGCTGCGGAACAAGCGGATTTGTACCTGCCGATGCTGCAAGGGAAAAAAGTAGGTGTAGTGGGCAACCAAACCAGCATCCTCCCCCAATCCAATTCCAAGCACCTGGTTGATTTTCTTCTAGAAAATAAGGTGAACGTCACCAAAGTCTTCGTACCTGAACACGGATTTCGTGGGACCGCCGATGCAGGAGAAAAGGTAAATAACTCCGTAGATTCCAAAACTGGCCTACCCATCGTATCCTTGTATGGGTCCAACAAAAAGCCCAGTCCGGCCCAAATCCAGGATCTTGATGTCCTAGTCTTTGACCTACAAGATGTAGGAGTCCGATTTTTCACCTACATCAGCACGCTCCACTACGTGATGGAGGCTTGTGCAGAGCAAGGCAAGCCACTGATCCTATTGGATAGACCCAATCCAAACGGCAACTACATCGATGGACCCATCCTCAAGAAAGGATTCGAATCCTTTGTGGGCATGCACCCCATTCCGCTAGTGCATGGACTCAGCATCGGCGAACTAGCAAAAATGATCAATGGAGAAAAATGGCTGAAAGGTGGCGTTCAAGTAGACCTAACCGTCATTCCTGTGGCCAATTGGAACCATGGGATGGCCTACGAACTTCCAGTAAAGCCCTCTCCCAACTTGCCCAATGCAATTTCCATTCGTTTGTACCCGAGCACCTGCCTTTTTGAAGGCACGGTAGTTTCCTTGGGGCGCGGCACCTATTTCCCTTTCCAAGTGTATGGCTATCCCGATGCTCGATTTGGGGACTTTACCTTTACTCCCGTCAGCATTGATGGGATGTCCAAAACCCCTCCCCATCAAGACAAGTTGTGCTACGGTAGAGACTTGCGCACACCATCCTTAACTCAGCCCTTCACCTTGAGCTACCTACTCGAAGCCTACCAGCGCTCGGAGATGAAGGAAAAATTCTTCAACAGCTATTTCAATACCTTGGTGGGTACGGATGAACTGAAGAAGCAAATCTTGGCAGGAAAGACTGAAGCCGAGATCCGTGCAACTTGGCAGCAGGGACTTCAAGATTACGCCGCTCTCAGAAGCAAGTATTTGATTTACCCCTAATTTTGACTTATTCTTTCTGCAGTAACACATGAATCCAACCTCCCTTGACCGCTCCCTCCGAATCATTTACATGGGTACACCCGAGTTTGCGGTGCCTGCCCTTGAAAAATTGGTTGCTGCTGGTTGGAATGTCATCGCAGTGATCACCGCACCAGACAAGCCTCAAGGCCGAGGACAAAAACTAGTAGGCTCCCCCGTTAAGGAGGCCGCCGAAAGATTGGAAATCCCTGTCCTGCAGCCCACCAACTTGAAGGATCCAGGATTTCAACAGGAATTGAAGGAACTGGCCGCTGACCTACAGATTGTCGTCGCCTTCCGCATGCTGCCTGAGGTGGTCTGGGACATGCCTCCACTAGGCACCTTCAACCTGCATGCATCTCTACTGCCCAACTTCCGTGGGGCAGCACCGATCAACTGGGCCTTGATCCAAGGTGAACAGGAAACAGGGGTAACTACCTTCTTTTTGCAGCATGAAATTGATACCGGGAATATCCTTTTTCAAGAAAAAGTAGCCATCCTCCCGGAGGATAACCTCGGAAGCCTCTATGAAAAATTGATGAGCCTGGGTGCAGACTTGGTGCTACGAACTGTAGCCGCCATCGCCACCAAAGACATCCATCCCCTGCCTCAAGACGAGGCACTGGCCATCCACAAGGCACCCAAAATCTTCAAGGAAACGGGCAAGATCGATTGGACTGCTTCGGCTACCTCTATTCACAACCTGATCAGAGGACTCTCCCCCTATCCGGGAGCATGGACCGAACTACAGGGTAAAACCTGCAAAATTTTTACCTCCACGACCTTGGAAGGGAAGTTGTCAGGAAAAGCCCCAGGAGAATGGACCTCAGATTTCAAGACCTACCTGCATTTCCAATGTGGCCAAGGAATCTTGGTGGTGCAGGAACTGCAAGTTGAAGGGAAAAAGCGCATGAAGGTGGATGAACTCCTCCGAGGATGGAAAGGTTAAATTAGTACCAATGACCAATCAGCTTTTGGTAACCTCCAAAAGATACACCTGAAAAAACTCTAGTAAACTACTTGGCACATTTGGGAGTTTCATCAACAAGAACTTCAATAAAGCAGGTAAATTGACCCTCAAAACCACGACTCGTGAAACTGATTCTCCTCGTAGCAAAAGCAAAAAACCAAGTGATCGGGAAAGACAACCAGCTGGTCTGGAAACTGTCCGCTGACCTCAAGCGCTTCAAAAATCTGACCACAGGACATTACTTGTTGATGGGTCGCAAAACCTTTGAATCCCTGGGCAGACCGCTACCCAACCGTACGCATTTGATCATCACCCGTAACCCAGAATTTGAAGTTCCAGAAGGGCACTATGCCTTTCTCTCGGTAGAAGAAGCCCTTATTTTTTGCACGAAGCGCCAGCTGGAGAAATTATTTGTGATTGGTGGGGGTGAAATTTACAAGGAAGCACTACCCCTCTGCGACGCACTAGAAATCACTGAAGTGGAAGCCAGCCCCGAGGGAGACACCTTTTTCCCAGAACTAGATTCCGCCATTTGGAAGGAAAAAGAACGGGAAGAATTCCCTGCCGATGAAACCAACGAATACCCCTACGCTTTTGTCACCTACGAAAAACGCTAAGACATGGCCAAACCTGTAATCTGGATTACTGGAGCATCCTCTGGCATTGGGGAAGCCGCTGCGAAGAAATTTTCGAAAGCGGGCTACGCACTCATTCTTTCTGCTCGCAACGAACAAGAACTCAATCGGGTCAAGCAAGCCT
>JAXISU010000350.1:0-2868 GCA_034680425.1 Cyclobacterium sp. | reverse complement strand
TTGGGGCATTGGAGATATTGGATTTAATGGAAAAGGGGATGATGGCACGGAGTACAACCATTCGAATTCCGGAGTGATTGCACGCTCCAACCCGGATGGTTCTGACTTTGAGATTTTTGCATCGGGCCTTCGAAATACGCATGAGTTTGTTTTTGATCAGCACACCAATCTCATCTCTGTAGACAACGATGGGGATCATGCGGGTGAAAAGGAACGCTTGGTGTACATCACGCGTGGTTCCGATACAGGATGGCGCATCAACTGGCAGTTTGGCAAGTACCGTGATCCCAACAACAATACGTACAAGGTTTGGATGGATGAGAAAATGTATCTGCCTCGCTGGGAGGGACAGGCTACCTTCATTACTCCAGCTTTGATGAATTATGTCAGCGGACCAACAGGCATGGTATTTAACCCAGGCGCTGGTCTAGGAGAACGCTGGAAGGATCACTTTTTTGTGGTAGAGTTTGTAGGAAATGCTGCCGGTTCTGGATTGCATGCTTTCCAATTACAACCCAAAGGAGCGGCATTCGAACTTACTAAAACCGAAAAAGTGGTTGGGAACTTTCTGCCCACAGGTATAGATTTTGGTCCTGACGGGGCCATGTACATGGCGGATTGGGTCAATGGCTGGAACGATAAAGGCTATGGTCGCATCTGGAAAATGACTGATGAAACAGCCAAAGGCTGGGCTTTGCAGCAGCAAACCGCAGCGGAAATCAAAGCCGATTACAAGAAATTATCAGAAGCTGACCTGAAGTCAAAATTATACTTTGAGGACATGCGTATCCGTCGCAAAGCACAATTTGAGTTGGTGAAGCGTGGCCAAAAAGGAGCTGCCCAGTTCCAGCAAGTGATCACAGACAAAAGCAATCAACTTGCGCGTATCCATGGTATTTTGGGATTGAGCCAGATGGCACGATTGGAGGACAGATCCTACGCCAAGCCACTCGTGGCCCTGCTAAAAGATAGCGATCCTGAGATTCAAGCCCAGGCCGCCAAATGGTTGGGAGACATTCGATACAAAGAGGCCAGCAAGGAGCTGATTGCCAATTTGACCCATGCAAATGCACGGGTACGATTCTTCAGTGCAGAAGCATTAGGTAGATCCAAGGATGCGGCTGCGATACAACCCTTGATTCAATTGCTGGCTTCAAACAACGACGAGGATGCCTTTTTGCGTCATGGAGCTTCCTATGCCTTGTCTCAAATCGGGCAAGTGGCTCCTTTGGCGGCTCTTTCCACACATCCCTCCAAAGCCGTACGAATGGGGGCAGTCATTGCTCTAAGACGTCTGGAATCAGCTGAGCTTGCCAAGTTTTTGGGAGATAAGGAAGAGGCCATTGTTACTGAGGTAGCGCGTGCCATTCACGATGATTTTTCAATACCTGCGGCATTACCAGCTTTGGCATCTATCCTACCAACCACCTCTTTTTCGAATGAACCTTTGATTCGAAGAGTAATCAGTGCCAATCATCGTCTAGGCAAAGAAGAAAATCTGAATGCAGTACTTGCATTCCTTGCCAAACCGGGGATCTCACAAGCTCTTAAACAAGAGTCATTAGCTGCGCTAGGAACTTGGGCAAAACCATCTGTTTTGGACCGTGTGGATGGAAGATATAGAGGTGAAGTAAGCCGTGATGCTGCGATGGTTAAGCGCAAAGTAGCAGCAACGCTAGAAACTCAAGCGAAAAGTCCTTCAGTAGAATTGAGAAAAGAATCCATCAAGGCCATGGGCAAGTTGGGCATGACGGAGATGGCGGACTTTTTGTTTGGCAAGTTAAAAACTGATCCTGCTCAAGAGGTCAAGGTAGAAGCACTTCAGGCCTTAGTGGCCATGTCCGCACCCAACCTCAGTGATGCCATCAGTTATGCCATGCGCGACGTATCCGAAGCGGTACGCGTAGCAGGACTAGGCTTGATTGCGCAGACTTCCCTTCCCAATGACCAAAAAGTACCGCTCCTGATGGAGATTTTGAAGAAAAGAACTCTTGCAGAGCAGCAGACGGCCCTGCTCACTTTGGGTAGTTTACCAGGTAGCAAGGATTTCAAGGAATGGACTCCTATTTTGGAAGACTTTAAGTTGGGCAAACTCCCAGAAGGAACCTGGATTGAATTGGAGGAGGCAGTACTTGCTACCGGTTCGGCCAACATCAAAACCCAATACGAGGCCATATTGGATCAAAAAGCAGGTGGGGAAACTTGGAAAAAATTTGCAGGTGCCCTTGCTGAAGGGAATGTGGAAAGGGGACGAAACATCTTCTTCCAAAATCAAACAGCCCAATGTATCCGCTGTCATGCTTACGACGATATGGGCGGAAATGCTGGACCTGCATTGGATAATATAGGAAAGACCCTCTCCAAGCAAGATCTATTGATCGCCTTGGTGGAGCCAAGCAAGCGATTGGCTCCTGGATTCGGAACGGTTACCCTCACGATGGTGGCTGGTGATAAAGTAACTGGCTTGCTCCTAGAAGATAAAAAAGACAGCATGCGAGTACAGGTAGGTTCGGAAGTGAAGGAAATTGCCAAAAAGGAAATTGCTTCTACTGCCCTAGGCGCTTCGAGCATGCCTCCGATGGGGACGTTATTGTCGAAGCGGGAAATTCGTGATTTGGTGAGCTACTTGAGCACCTTGAAGCGTTCGGAATGAAGAAGATAGGAATTGGAATTTTAATACTGCTACTCGCTCTGCTTATTTGTTCCCCGCTGATCCTCATTGGATGGGGTAGGAGCATGTTGCACGATGCCGATGTAGCGCAGCGGGAGGAATTGATTTCTTCAAGCCCCAAAAAACGAGTGCTGGCTATTTTTCCGCATCCGGACGATGAGGTAACCGTGGCAGGTACGGTCATGGGACTCAAGGCT
>JAXISU010000349.1:0-2874 GCA_034680425.1 Cyclobacterium sp. | reverse complement strand
CTTGGGCTGTGGTGATTTGGCAGAAATAAGCCACGAGTAAGGCTACTTTCTCTGCTTTGTTGAGTGGTTTTTCTTTTTTTAAACAATCGAGCGCACCTTGGTAAACTGAAAAAATAAAAGGGGACTGTTGGCTGTAGCGATCTTCTTTTAAAAGCCAATGCTTCACTTGAGCATAGGCAATATCCAGGGCATTGCGGCGCATTAATTTTGAAAGAGCGTAGCAATAAGCTGGAACTCTGGAATCTCTACTTCCAATAATTCTCCGTTGCGTAATTTTTCAAGTGTAAAGGATCCACGCATTTTGCCTATTCCAGATTTCAAGTTGCATCCAGATACGTAGGTGTGCGATTCACCGGGTTCCAAAATAGGTTGCTGACCGACTACACCCTCGCCTTCAACAATTTTTCGGCTTTCTGTTGCATCAAAAATTTCCCAGCGCCTACGCAACAATTGCACGGTGTGGCTGCTTTTATTATCTATGCGTACCTTGTAGGTGAATACATAATGGTGCTGCTGCGGGTTCGAAAAATCCGGCTGGTAGGTAGTTTCAACACTTACTTGAATTCCTTTGGTAATCGCAGAGACCATGGTATTGTCG
Organism: Cyclobacterium sp.; assembly: GCA_034680425.1. Classification (GTDB taxonomy): domain Bacteria; phylum Bacteroidota; class Bacteroidia; order Cytophagales; family Cyclobacteriaceae; genus Algoriphagus. The sequence continues at coordinate 2,276 of JAXISU010000349.1, read as the reverse complement.
ATTGAACCACTAAGTTAGAATTTCTACTTCTCAAATCAACCCTTACGAGATGGATGTTGCCCTCGAGCCCAGTTGGAAAGCTGCCCTAAGCCCAATTTTCCAAAGCGATTCTTTTCTGAAACTTGCTGAATTTGTCAAGCAGGAGTACCAGCAGCATCAGGTTTTTCCTCCGGGAAAGAAGATTTTCTCTGCTTTTTGGCATTGCCCCTTGCCTGAGGTTAAGGTGGTGATCTTGGGACAAGACCCCTACCATGGGGAAGGACAAGCCAACGGACTTGCTTTTTCCGTGGCTCCAGGACTACCTTTTCCCCCAAGTTTGTTGAATATTTTTAAAGAGCTCAAGACAGATCTAGGAGTTCCCATGCCCCCCAACGGGGACCTCAGCCGATGGGCAGCCCAAGGAGTATTTCTGTTGAATGCCACGCTTACGGTACGTGCGAATTCAGCCGGTTCCCACCAAAATCAGGGCTGGGAAACGGTTACGGATGCGGTCATTCAAACCATTAGCCGTGAGCGGGAAGGGGTGGTATTTCTCTTGTGGGGCGCTTATGCGCAGAAAAAGGAAGAGCTGATTGATTCCACGAAGCATTACATCTTGAAGGCTCCACATCCTAGTCCCCTTGCGGCCCATCGGGGATTTTGGGGATGCAAGCATTTTTCCAAGGCCAATGACTACCTGGAATCCACTGGTCAAACCCCAATTTCTTGGTAAAAAAACAGGCCCCGCATTGTGATGTGCCCCCAAAAAGTTAGACACTTATTGGGGGCATTTCTATGAGCAGAAAAATCAAGTATGCTGTCGACTTCAAGCTTAAAGTCGTTCAACAAATCCTTAAAGGGAAAGAGTCAGCAGGTTCCATTAGTTCCAAGCACACTATTAGCGATTCTATAGTTAAGCGTTGGGTCGACTTTTACCGTCTTCATGGGATCGATGGGTTAATGCCTAGTAACAGGCATTACAGCCCTGAATTTAAACTTGAGGTGCTTCAAACTATAAAGTCAAAATCTTTATCTTTAAACAAAGCTTGTTGCCAGTTTAGGATTAGTAGCGTTTCCACACTAAAAAAGTGGGTTATTCTCTTTGATTCCTGTGGGGCAGAGTCCCTGAGAGTTGAGCGACGAGGCAGAGGAAAACCAAAAATAAGAACCCCGGCTATGCCCAGAAAGCCCAAAAAACCCCTAACACGAGAAGAAGAACTTCTAGAAGAGTTGGCAGATCTGAGAGCTGAAAACGCCTACCTAAAAAAGCTTCAAGCCTTGATTCAATCCGAAAGTGCGAAAGAAGAAAAACGCAAATCATCCAAGAATTAAGGCAACAGCATGCATTAGCCAAGCTTCTCAAGCATGCTGGGATGGCACGAAGCACTTTCTATTATCATCTTCACCAACTCAGTAACCCTGATAAATACCAGACGGTGAAAAGCGAGATGAAGCAGATCTATCAACTTCATAAGGGCCGATATGGCTACCGCAGAATCCACTTGGAACTTAAGAATAGGGGCTTTGTAATCAATCATAAAACCGTTTTCAGCCTGATGAGTGAACTGGGACTTAAAAGCTTGATTCGAGTCAAAAAGTACGTTTCCTATCGAGGAGATCAGGGGAAGATAGCTCCCAATATCCTTCAACGGAACTTCAAGGCCAATCAGCCTGAACAGAAATGGGTTACAGACATCACTGAGTTCAAAGTCAAAGAAAAGAAACTCTATCTCTCACCGATCCTAGACCTGTTTAATGGGGAAATCATCTCCTTTACACTAGCTGACAGACCTCAACTCAAACATGTCCTGGATATGGTTAAAAAGGTAAAAAAACAGTCGAAGGCAACCACTACTATCCTTCACTCTGATCAAGGATGGCACTACCAGATGAAGCAATATCAGGAACTACTCAATGAAAAAAACATCCAAATAAGTATGTCCAGAAAGGGGAACTGCTTGGACAATGCAGTAATCGAAAACTTCTTTGGAACGCTAAAATCAGAGTTATTCTACCTCAAAAAATACCAATCCATACATCAACTCAAAAAAGAAATAAAAGAATACATCCACTACTACAACCATCAGAGGATAAAATCCAACCTAAATGGAAAAAGCCCGGTACAATACCGAGCTCTTTCTTTAAATTTAAATCATTCTTAATCCGTCCAACTTTTGGGGGCTAGTCCATAACGAGACAGCCTCTTTTTTTCTTGTGTTTTTTAAATGATTTTGTCCCTAGTAGGAACTAGGCTTGAGGTTCTTTACAATCTGCTGTCGACCGTGGACTGTTGACCG
>JAXISU010000348.1:0-2876 GCA_034680425.1 Cyclobacterium sp. | reverse complement strand
TGCCTTCCTCGGTGTCTAAATTTTTGACAAAAAAATCTTTGGCAAAGTTGACTGCGATAAACAAACTCTCTCGCTCACTTTGCTCCAAATTTTGTTCAGGGCTCAGATTTGCCTCCTCCTCCACTTCTATCCCGTACTTCCCTGCGATCTGCCGAATGGCTTCTTGAAATCCTATCCCCTCGATGTCCATGACAAATTGGATGGGATCTCCCGCTTTTCCGCAGCCAAAGCACTTGTAGATTTGCTTGGCAGGTGATAGGGAAAATGAGGGTGTTTTTTCACCGTGAAATGGACAGCAGGCCCACATGTTTTGTCCCTTCTTTTTCAAAGGCACATAATCCCCGATCACCTCGACGATGTCAACGCGTTCTTTTACTTTGTCGGTGGTCAGTTTACTGATGGACATGGGCTGGATGAAGTAAACAAAGGTAAGCACTCCGGCGGGAAATTGTTACCGGCACTAGCATAAGAAAATTGGAATTGAAAGGGCGGGAAAATACAAGTCCAGGTTTTTCTAAGACGCATTCTTGACCTAACTTGCAAAAAAATTACAAAAGGCATGCAATTGACTCCAGAATTGTTGAAAAAATCCCTTTCCAAAGTCCAAGATCCTGACATCAAGCGGGATTTGGTCTCCTTAGGAATGATCCAAGGGATCGAAATAGATGGCAAAAAAGTACGGTTTACGGTGGTGCTCACCACTCCTGCTTGCCCCTTGAAAGAAGTCATCAAAAACAACTGTTTGGAGGTATTGGAAGCTGATTTTGGGAAGGAGTACAGCTGGGATATTTTCATGACTGCGCAAGTGACCACTGTTCGTGATGCTGCACCCGTTTTACCCCAAGTAAAAAATATCATTGCGATTGCTTCTGGCAAGGGTGGCGTAGGCAAATCTACCACCTCCGTTAATTTGGCTGTAGCACTAGCCGAATTGGGCGCAAAGGTAGGCTTGATCGATGCCGATATTTCGGGACCTTCCATTCCAACGATGTTTAACGTGGAAGGTGAGCAGCCAGCCGTCAAAAAAGAAGGAGAAAAGAACATCATCGTGCCCATTACCCAGTATGGAGTGAAGATGATGTCTATCGGATTTTTGACTCCTACAGACAGTGCTGTGGTATGGAGAGGCCCGATGGCTAGCTCTGCGCTACGCCAGTTCATCGCCGATGTGGAATGGGGAGAGCTGGATTATTTATTGATTGACCTGCCTCCTGGAACCTCAGATATCCACCTGACCCTGGTGCAGACAGTTCCTGTTACGGGAGCAGTCATTGTCACCACTCCGCAAAAAGTAGCGCTCGCCGATGCAACCAAGGGATTGAGCATGTTTAGACAAGCTCAAATTAATGTCCCCATCTTAGGTGTTGTAGAAAATATGGCTTATTTTTCACCTGCAGAACTGCCTGACAACAAGTATTATTTGTTTGGCAAAGATGGTGGCAAGAAGTTGGCTGAAAAATATGAGGTTCCTTTCCTTGGAGAGATTCCAATCGTTCAAAGTATCCGCGAAAGTGGAGATTCTGGGTATCCAGCAGTATTGAAAACTGGACCTACCCAAGATGCTTACCTAAAACTCGCCGAAGAGGTGGCCCGTCAGATTGCGATACGGAACTCCTCCTTGGACAAAACAGAACTAGTAGAAATTAAACTTTAAGCAACGCTCATGGAAGCAGTATTGAGAGAGAAAATTGAATTTGCTTTGGATACCATTCGCCCCTACCTGGAAGCAGATGGTGGAAATGTACGCATCGTTGAGCTTACTGAAGATTTTGTATTGAAAATAGAAATGCTCGGAAACTGTGGTTCTTGCCCCATGTCTTCCATGACTCTAAAAGCTGGAGTGGAAGAAGCAATTTTGAGAGCCATCCCTGAAATCAAGCGGGTGGAAGCAGTAAACTTAACCGTGGCTTGACCATACGCCCAATGAAAAACCAACACCAATTATTTTGGCTCCCAAAGTTCCTAACAGGACTATTTTTCATGTTTACCCTTACCGCAATGGGTCAGGGGATTACACTTCAGGAATACCAAGCGGGAGGCATTAGCCACCAAGGTGCTGGTCACAATGAAAAATGCGGACATACATTTCTTGAAATCCAACAAGAAAGAGAGTTAGGAGTTTTTGGTTCCAAGCCCTTTTTTGAAGATTGGATCAACAAAAAAATCGTTGAGAAAAATAGCAAGCCGCAGATCATGAAGGTTCAAGCTGAACCACGCATGATTCCAGTGGTAGTCCATGTCCTGCATAACGGGACCGCTGTGGGCGTTGAATCCAATATCTCGGATGCTCAGATTCTTCAGCAAATTCGGGTACTTAATGAAGATTTTCGAAGAAAAAATGCTGATGCCAGCCTCACCCCAGCGGAATTTCTTCCAGTAGCAGCAGATGCAAATATTGAATTTGTACTCGCCAAACAGGATCCATCTGGTCTTCCTACCAATGGAATTGTACGGAAGCAGGGACCTAAAACCATTTATGGGCCAGAAGACGCAACTTTAATCGGTCAGACCTCCCAATGGAATCCTGAAGAATACTTGAATATGTGGGTCGTGCCTTTAGTGGATCCTTACTTAGGCTATGCAACCTTTCCCACCTCTGACTTACCCGGACTTAATTTCGCACCATCGGCATCAATTCGTGATGGGGTCACTGTAGACTACCTCTTTTTTGGAACTGGTCCTGGCACAGCTGCCAATACCAATGGAAGAACTGCTACACACGAAGTAGGCCACTACCTTGGCTTGCGTCACATTTGGGGCGATGGAGGCTGCGAAGTAGATGATTTCGTACTCGATACACCCAATCAGGACAATCCCAACAATACCATTTGCAATGCCAACCCAACCCGTTTTTCTTGTGGCAACAACAACATGAT
>JAXISU010000347.1:0-2888 GCA_034680425.1 Cyclobacterium sp. | reverse complement strand
CTTCAGAAAAATGGAGCCATCACTTCAATCAACTCTGATTCTGCTGAATTGATCCGTCACTTGTACCATGAAGCTGGCAAAACCCAGCGTTATGGAGGTTTAACAGACGAAGAGGCGCTTGCCATGATTACGATCAATCCTGCGAAGCAATTAGGCATCGAGGACAAAGTAGGTTCCATCGAAGTAGGCAAGCAAGCAGATCTAGTCATCTTTGAAGGACATCCACTTTCTTCTTATGCGGTCCCTCAAATGACTTTTGTAGATGGTGTGAAGTATTTTGATCGCAAAGCCGATAAAGTAGACCAGCGGCAGTTTGTAGCAGCTACTGAAATGGTAGAGCCTATTTTCTTGCGTGCCAACGAAGAAGCTCACCGCTGCATGCAGGATGTAGACAAGTACTTTGAAGCATTTCAAGGTGCTTTTGTGAACGAAAAACATTAATCACCCCGAAAATTCAAGAAATATGAAACGAATTTTAAAAAGCTTTTGCGCTGCACTTCTAGCCCTACTTCCTGTGGTGGCTGTAGCCCAAATCGACGGGGAGTTTGTAAAGCCTCGAAATGGAAAATTTCTCCTAAAGAATGCCACTGTGGTCACCGTGACCAAAGGCACACTGAAAAACACATCTGTACTTTTAGAAAACGGCAAAATTTCTCAGGTGGGTACCACCCTTTCTAGTGAAGGTGCTGAAGTCATTGATTGCACAGGCATGTTTATCTATCCAGGAATCATCGACGGGGGTACCCGTTTGGGATTGGTGGAAGTAAGCTCTGTCCCTGAAACTGTGGACTACTCGGATATAGGGAATGTCACACCCAACATGCAAGCCTTGACCACCGTGAATCCTAATTCCGAAGCAATCGGGGTTACCCGCGTTTCTGGAGTCACAACTGTATTGACTGTTCCTTCTGGTGGATTATTCCCAGGAACTGCTGCCCTAATCAACTTGAATGGCTACACGCCAGATCAAATGTATGGTGGCTTTAAGGCGGTAGCCATGACCTTCCCGAGCTCTGGCCGTCGCGGTCGATTTGACAGAAGATCTGATGAAGACATCAAGAAGGATGGTGAGAAAGCAATGAAGGAAGCGAATGACATCTGGGAAAATGCGAAAAGCTACCTAGAACTTAAAAAGTCTGGAGCGGAACTCACCTATTACCCAGAAATGGAGCAGCTTTCCAAAGTAATTACTGGTGAGCTATCGCTTTTGATCGAAGTAAATTCAGCATCAGATATTTTGAATGCCATTAAATGGGTGGAAGGAAAGAACATCAAGGTCATCTTTACCGGAGTGGCAGAAGGCTGGCGCGTAGCCGAGCAAATCGCCAAGGCTAAGATTCCAGTAGTTACAGGACCTATTCAGGATCTCCCTACTCGAGGATCTGACCGCTACGACACCCCTTATGCCAATGCAGGCATGCTTGCGAAAGCCGGAGTGAAAGTAGCACTACGTACGGATGAGGAAGAAAATGTGAGAAACCTTCCTTTCCACGCAGCATTTGCAGCGGCTTATGGACTTGGAAAAGAGGAAGCATTGAAAGCCGTTACGATCAACCCTGCCGAAATCTTTGGCGTGGCAGACCAGTACGGATCGGTAGAGGCAGGCAAGCGTGCCAACCTGATTGTTTCCACAGGCGATCCATTTGAGACCAGATCTCAGATTCATCATGTGTTTATCGATGGGTACCGAATCCCAATGTCCAACCGACACATCCGACTTTACCAAGAGTTTTTGGAAAGGTCTCCCGGATTGAAAACCAATTAAAACTACAGGCCATGGAAAAAACCCATGGCCTTTTTTATTTCCTTGTGGAAAATTCTAACTTGAAGGTTCCCCAAGAAGTATTTCAGGAATTACCCCTACCCCATGAAACAAAAACTACTTTACCTCGCTGCAGCTTCACTCCTTTCGCTAGGTGTGCAAGCACAGCAAGATGGATTTTTTACATCCAAACTTGCAGCCCAAAAGAAATTTGAGGCAGACTATCTCAAAGCTGTCAACTACGACCAATTTAAAGTTCACCTAACTGAACTCACCAAAAATCCACACATTACAGGCACTCCTGAAAATGAGTTGGTAAAAGATTACATGGTGCAAATCATGTCCCAAGCTGGGATGGATGTGAAAGTATGGCCTTACGATGTGTATTTGCCCAATCATCCCGGCAAATCTGAGCTACAAATCATTAGCCCCGTGCAGCTTACGCTTTCTCAAAAAGAAGGGGAGCTAGCGGAAGATCCTTTCTCCACAGATCCCAGACTACACCTTGGCTTCAATGCCTTCTCCGGTAGCGGAGATGTCACAGCAGAGGTTGTATATGTCAACTACGGCACCCGAGAAGACTTTATGAAGTTGGTAGAGATGGGAGTTCCGCTTAAAGGAAAAGTTGCCATCGCTCGCTATGGAGGCAACTTCCGTGGCTACAAGGCCAAATTTGCAGAGCAGCAAGGCATGGTAGGCTTGGTGGTGTACACCGACCCCAAAGATTCTGGATTTACTAGAGGAGATGTCTATCCCAAAGGCCCTTATTACAATGAAACCACCATCCAACGTGGTTCCATGTTGACCCTGGATTTTACAGGTGATCCTTTGACTCCTAACCGTCCTGCCCTACCCTTGGATGGTCCGGTAAAAATCAAGCGAGATGATCCGGCCACAGTAGACTTCCATACCATCCCGGTAACCCCGATTGGCTATGGAGCTGCTAAAGAGATCTTGAGCCGCATGACAGGCGCAGATGTGCCTGATAGCTGGCAAGGAGGCTTACCTTTCCCTTACAAATTGACTGGCGGTGCTGAGTTAAAGGTTCGCGTAATGGTGGATCAAAAGCCAGAATTTATCCGAGCCAATAATGTGGTAGGAACCTTCATCGGTAAAGACCATCCTG
>JAXISU010000346.1:0-2908 GCA_034680425.1 Cyclobacterium sp. | reverse complement strand
GGGGGTTCCCCAGTCGGATCGGGTATAAAAAGGACCTGTTTTGATGTCTCCAATATTTCCGACTTTATCCATTTCCGTTACGAGTCCGGTCCAGTTGGCAATGCATGTTGCTAGCCAAAAGCCCTCGAGCTTTTTTGCATAGGCCGCACGATCAATCTTTATATCCGTGGCTTTGGGGCTGTATGAGGTGTAGCTTAGGTTTGGATTTTTATCTACTTTCTGCTGGGCTTGAATCCCAGTGAAACTGAGACATAAAAGAAGACTGGAGAGAATGATACGGGTGGAGATCATGGCAGGGTAGCGTTAATTTATTTAAGTTTTTATACTAGTTCGTTCCGGTAAGGGGCTGATGCTTGTGCTCCCATTCGGGTGACTGAAATGGATGCGGCTTTAGTGGCTAGGGCAATGGCTTCTTTCCAGGGTATTCCTTCTGCTAAAGCTACAGCTATGCTTCCATTAAATACATCTCCTGCAGCTGTGGTGTCCACTGCGATCACATTTTGTGCAGGTATCCGGTATTTTTGGGTTGAATTTTGAAAATAAGTACCCTTCTCACCAAGAGTTAAGAGTACTTGTTGCACTCCCTTGTCCCGAAACCACTGGGCAATTTTGGGATAGTCGGCTTCGGAATCACAGGGCATGCCCGTGAGTAAGGAGGCCTCTGTTTCGTTGGGAGTAATTAAAAAAAGCTGGTCGTAGATAGATTCAGGAAGTTTTTGAGCAGGAGCAGGATTTAAAATTAGATTTTTATTCTCCTCTTGGGCATAGCTTGCAAGAAAGGTAATGGTATCGATAGGGATTTCAAGTTGGCAAAGGATAAAGGCATGGTTGGGAAGGCTTGGTAGGGCTGCTTGAATATCAGAAGGGCTTAGGTTAGCGTTGGCTCCAGGAGCTACGACTATCGTGTTTTCTCCCTGTTTGTTGACTGTAATGAGCGCGATACCGGTGGCTTTTTCCGGATCCTCAAGGACCAAACGGGTGGAAATACCTTCTTTTTCCAGGCCTTCCTGGGTTTGTTTCCCAAAAAGATCCTTACCAACCTTACTTATGAAGGTGACTTTCGCACCCATTCTGGCAGCAGCAACAGCCTGATTGGCACCTTTTCCTCCTTGAAAAAGAAAAAAATCTCCTCCGACCAAGGTTTCTCCTGGCTTGGGAAATCGTTCGGTTTTTACGACCAGATCTGTGTTTGAACTACCAACTACAACTACATGTGCCATGACGAAATCGAGGGGGATTAGGCTAGTTTGGAATACACGATTAATCCTATGCCCAGTAGAAACAAGACAAACATCAATTTCAATAAGATATGTTTGGAGGCGGGCAAGGCCTTAAATTCCTTCCATATATACACTCCCCAAAAGGCGGCAACCATGGTGGCTCCTTGCCCCAATCCATAGGAGATTGCTGGTCCTGCCTTATCTGAGGCAATGATGCTAAAGGCCATGCCAACACACCAAATCATCCCTCCTAAAATTCCTGTCAAATGTGTTTTTAAGCTTCCATGAAAGTAGTTTGTGTAGCTCACTGGTGTTCCAACAAATGGTCGGCGCATCAGCAAGGTGTTGAAGAGAAAGTTGCTCCCAAAAATACCCAGTGAGAAAAGTACTACTGCCGAATAGGGACTTAGCTTACCGGGCAGTGGTTGGGTAAAATCCTGAAACATGGCATCAGCCACATATTTGTAAAAGAACCCCATCAGAATGCCAGCTACAATGGATAGGATCAAGCCTTTGGTAGGGCTCTTGGTTTGGTCTTTAGGTAGGCTTCGGTAGGCACTTGCATTGAGTAAGATAGCAAGGATGACTAGGACCACACCTCCAAACAAAAGGCCTACATCTCCAATGGGATTTTGAGCGTAATTAACTGCTACGCCGATGACTAAGGCTAAGCCGATGCCTACTGGAAAGGCTACCGCCATTCCTGAGATGGAAATTGCCGCACCCAGTAATATATTGGCAGCGTTGAACACGATCCCACCCCAAAAAGCGGAGGTTAATGAGCTGCGATCTGCTTGTTGAAGATCAGCAATAAAACTTCTCCCTTGCTCCCCGGAGCTACCCAAGGTGAATGCAAAAATTAGGGAAAGCAAAACAATACCGATCACATAGTCCCAGTAAAATAGTTCAAACCGCCAGCTCGAGGAAGCTAGCTTTTGTGTGTTAGCCCAAGATCCCCAGCAAATCATGGTGATGATGCTAAATAAAACTGCAGTGATGTAAGTTTCAATGATAAACATAGGCAGGGAAGGGAGGGCTCAGAAAAAGGGTTTAGTAGTCGTGCGAATCCGACGGAGGATTAGATAGGTTAGTGATTCATTTATCTATAAAATACACTGCTTTTGCGCGTAATCGACTATTTAAAAGAAATAAACTAATCGAATATAACGAATATAATTAGGAAAATAAAACGAAGGGTTTGGAAAGTCCCAGCATTTTAAAATGGGATGGATTGCCTTGAAAGACAAAGAAATTTCAAGGATTGCAAACCTGGCAATACTGGGGATCCTCCGTTTTTTTTCCGTGCGGGAATAATACTTTTTCTTGGTGTTGGCAGTGGCTGCAAACGAGCAGGTGTGCCAAAGCAGCGCTGCTTGGGGTACCGCATAGGCTACAGGGAAGGCCAGGCTCTGCGGCCGTAACAGCAAAACCAGGTAGCTGGCAGGAGGGGCAGTAGGAATTCAGTTTTTGAATCAGAAGTTGGGCTGTTTCCTGAATCACCTGCATTCTACTGGGGTTGAACATGGCCCGCATGTCTGTTTCAACAAATCCAGCCCCTTGGGTTTCTAGCAGCTGTATTGCAGCTGTTCGTAGTAGGTCAGGATCAGTAATACCTTTCAGAAGTCCTTCGAGCTCGTCCTTGCTTCGCCGTAAGATGAGGCCATGGCTTGGGAAACCCACCTTGGAAG
>JAXISU010000345.1:0-2921 GCA_034680425.1 Cyclobacterium sp. | reverse complement strand
GTATTTTTTAGAAAAGGAGTGCCCTAAAGGAAAGCCGATCAAGCCAAATTTTCTCACGCTTGCTGCAACTTACTAGCCAACCATTCAATGAAAAGAACCAATCCAATGCCAAAAAAGAAGGCACCAATGGCCCATCCCAGTTGAGGATCGAGACCCACTTGGGCTAAATACTCCCCAGGAAGAATGTTTTCGGTAAGAAAAGGGACCTCTTTTCCGCTTGAGGAAGTTCTCCAAGAAGTGACCTGTTTCCAAGGCCACAATTCATTCACTGAGCCCAGCATAAATCCGGAAAGCAAGCCAATCGTGGCTGCATGAAAGCGGCGCAACAAGAAGGCAACAACTCGGCTAAAGGATAGAATTCCGACAAGGCATCCGGATGCAAAAAGGGCCAACGTAAAAAAGTCTTTATCCATTACTGCCTGAAGGATGCGCTCGTATTGTCCTAAAATCAACAACACGAAACTCCCGCTGATCCCCGGCAAAATCATGGCACAAATCGCGATGGCGCCGGCTACAAAAGTAAACCAATGGTCATTCGGAGTGGTAGTTGGAGGCAAGTTGGTCACCCACCAAGCAAAGGCGGTACCAATGGCAATGGAAACAATGACAACCAAATTCCATTGTTTGATTTCTTTTAAAATCAAAAAGGCACTCACCAAAATTAGTCCACTAAAGAAGGACCACAAGGGAATGGGGTGCTCATCCATCAAGTAAGTAATTACCCGAGAAAGGGCGAAAATGCTGGTCATAATGCCGAGCACTAAACTGAGCAAGAAATTGCCATTCAATCGGAGGTAGAATTCCTTGATTTGGAAGGATTTCAATAACCGTAAGTTGTCCAAATTAAAGGAATTGATGCTGTCGAGAAGCTCTTGGTAGATACCAGCAATCAGGGCTATAGACCCACCAGATACACCGGGAACAATGTCCGCTGCACCCATGGCCATGCCCTTGAGGTAATTCAGTCCGTATTTTTTGATAGGATTCATCGTAAAAAAGAAAGGCTGAAAGAAGAATCGCTCAGCCTTTGAAGGTTAGTTTGAATTTAAATCTTGATTTCTCCTAGAAAGTGGTCAAAGGTATCGCCTCGAAGTCCCAATCGGATGGTCTCCAAAGGAATCACTTCTGAAGGACTGATATTTCCTAGGTTCACATTGGCTCCAAGCAATTTGATAAACCACACTTGCTGTGATTTTTGGGGTGCCTCCCAGATGATTTTATCTTCCGGTACTTGTGTCAAAATTTCTTCCACAAGCCCTTGGCGTACTTCACCAGAATCACGGAAGAGACCTACGTTACCTCCTTCACGCGCTTCGCCAATCACCTTCCATGCCCCAGCGCTCAACTCGGTTTGCATCTGCTCGATCCACTTGTAAGGAGGGATGATCTTCGCTGCATCCTTGGATCCTACTTCAGAAAGGACCGTCACTTGCTTGGCAAGCTCATGGATGAATTCGCATTTTTTATCGTGATTGAGGGAAATAGACCCATCCGATACTTCTGCATAGCGAAGTCCAAAGGTGTCCAAAACTCTCCGGTAGTCGTCAAATTGTCCACGCACGATAAAGGCCTCAAACAAGGTTCCTCCAAAATACACTGGGATTCCAGCTTCCTGGTAGACTGCAATTTTTTCTTTCAAGCGCTTAGTCACGTAGGAAGTGGCCCAGCCAAACTTCACAATATCTACGAAGTCGGCGCAGCTGTCTACAAAGTCTTCTGTTTCCCGTAGGCTAAGACCCTTGTCCATGGCCATGGTAAATCCCGTGTTACGAGGCTTTTCAGTCCGAACAGGGAGATTTTTTAGCACGTAATTCATTTGCTAGGTTTTAAGGTGTTGAGCGGGGATTTTCATCCCGAAACTGGGCAATGATCTTGTAGATAGCCTTTTGCTTTTGCAATTCTGGCATCAACTCATACAGGATCGTATGCCTATCAAAGTCCAAAGTTAATGCATTTTCCAAATATGTGAAGGCCTCCTTGTATTTCCCCATTTTGATCAAGTAGACCACCAGCCGGTAGTACAGCTCGGCTTCCTCGGGCAATTCTTCAATCCCTTCACGAATTACATCGATGGCTTCTTCAAACCTATTTTGCTCAAAATAAATGATGGACAAGTTCACATAGGCCTCCATAATTCCTGGTTCCAAGTTAATGGCTTCTTCGTAAGCATCCGAACTTGCCTGCATGTTGCCCAGATTAAACTCCGCATCAGCCAAGCCTACCCAGTAGTTGGCATTGTCCTTATTGAGATGGATGGCTTTTTTGAAGTAATGGATGGCTTCAAAGAACTTCTCCTTCTTCAACATGCACATCCCCAAGCCAAACCAAGCATCGTCGTACTCCTCATCCAGCTTGGCGGACTTTTTAAAGTATTTGAATGCCTCGTCCACCTTGCCCAACTTCTCGTAAGCGGCACCCATGTAGCAGCAGTTTTCTGCATTGGCTCCCTCGCAGTTGATCGTGTTTTGGTAGGCCTCCAAGGCTCCTTCAAAATCCTGGGTATTCATCAGGGAATTGCCCATATTGAAGTAGGCCGAGGCAAAGGCATCGTCAATGATTAGGGCATATTCGTAGGCTTTGATGGCCTCTTCAAATCTTCCCAAGCGATTGTACACTACACCCAGGTTGTACCAAGCACCGGCTGAATAGGGGTCTTGGTCGATAAATTCCTGGTAAAAGTCCAAAATCTCATCAAAGGATCCCTCCTCTTCGGTGATCATGGCTAGCTGAAAAAGGGCATCCTCGTGATTGATTCGTTTTTTGACGGCCTCCTTGAAGTAAAAACTTGCTTTGGTATTGTCTCCTTTGGCTCGAAAAAGATTGCCTAAAGAGTAAAACACTTCTGCCTTGTCCTCTGCCATGGGCAGGTAATTTTCCAATAAGTCTATGCCTTCCTGAAAGTTGCCCGCTAGAATCTGAGC
>JAXISU010000344.1:0-2947 GCA_034680425.1 Cyclobacterium sp. | reverse complement strand
TCGTATTCCAAGGCAGGAATTAGTTTGCGCGTTTCCTTCCATCCAGCGAGCTTGGCGGTAGGACCCAACACCCCATCTGCTGCCACTACATAGCGTGCATACAGCACTCCTTTTTGGGTATGAAGACTAATTTTATCTGCAAACTCTAGTTGCTGCAGCGCCTGCCCCTCAAGAAGCACGGCACCTAGTTTGACGGCTTCTTGGACAAGAAGGTGGTCAAATTGGTCTCGCATGACCATACTCAAAATGGGAAAGTTGCGCTGGGCAGTAAAGGGCTTTTGTTGCTGGTCAAAATAAACCGCTAAGGAATCGAATTCCTTTTCCACGGCTTCTTGAACGGAGACAGGGAGCATTTCGCGTCCACGAAAAACTAGGCCCCCACCACAGGTTTTGTACCTCGGTAGGGTTTCTTTTTCCAGAATGGCCACTTTCAGGCCTGCTTTTGCCAGTTCGTAAGCGGCCATCGCCCCTGCGGGTCCCGAGCCCACTACAATTACATCCCAAGTAGGATCAATACCCATAAAAAAGCTTTACCTTATTTAATTTATTCGTAGGGCGGAAAATTACAGAAGAAAAATAAGGCTTCAAGGATAAACCTCGATTTTCTTCATTTGAGATCCCCCAAAACTAGCTGTGGATTACCCAAGGATAGGCCTCATGCAACTTACGAACCTAGCTTGGTGGCGCTCGATTTAATCAATAGCCCATTGTAAATGGATGTGAAACTCAGTACCAATGTGCCAGCAATCGCTCCAAGAAGACCGTTTTAATAGACTGGCGCAGAGATCATCAAACGAAGAAAAGGATATTGTATTTCTAAAAAGATAAGCATTGGCACGCTTGAACTTGAAATAAAAAAGATCAAGTTTCTGATCTAGTGCGTACCCTTCGGACTCTCCCAGTGGTAATCTAGCCCAAAAAAGGATGCTAGATGCGCAGGAAGGAGTCTATTGAATTGATTGATAATTAGTGAAGTATTAATCAAATTATCAATACTATAGATTGAATTTTTTAATACTCTTTAAACCTAAAAATCGCCGGAAATATCAATTATTTTAAATACATTTAGCCATCTAGATCTAGTTTTTAAATATTGTAAAATTTTAGTTTGTCCTATGCATTCAGCCGTTCAAAAAACTTCGGAAAGTAAACAGCAATCCAAAGTAAAAACATTGCCTTCACAGGACAAAAAACAAGATAACACCCTTTCCATTGACGACAAACGACCTGAAACTGCCATGCAGTTTAAGTTGATGGAAGGTGCAGAGCAAAGTAGCCGAGTGCATCAATTGAGCGCTTACCAGCGCATGGCTGACAGCCAAACCTCTCCTGCCCAGCGGAAACAAAACACAGGAACTGCAGCCAAACTTGGAGGAATTCTTCAACGAAAGGAAGACTCTAACGGATTACCTGCAGGATTGAGAGCTGGGGTTGAAAGTCTTTCGGGCCAATCCATGAGCGATGTGACCGTACACCGGAATTCAGACAAGCCGGCCCAACTCCAAGCGCATGCCTACGCGCAAGGAACAGACATCCACTTAGGCCCCGGTCAGGAACAACATCTTCCTCACGAGGCTTGGCATGTGGCCCAGCAAAAACAGGGCCGCGTAGCGCCAACTACCCAGCTGAAGGCTGCCACACTCATCAATGACGACAAAGGGCTGGAGCAAGAAGCGGATGTGATGGGTGCAAAAGCCATGCAGGTGGGTAGTCAGAAAGAGGCTCCCCTACAAGCGAAGAGCTGGGAAAGTACCTCCAACCCGTCAAATTCCCCTATCCAGCGTAAAAAGCTAGATCTAGGAGCTGGCAAAATTCAAGGATTTGGCACTGCACTAAAAAATTTATTTGGTAAAACTACCTTTACCAAACTAACAGAGGAGGTTACTAAATTTAACAACCTTCCTGAAGACCAACAGGGAGAGCAAGGGAAAATTGTGCAATCCCTAGGCCAAAAATGGCTAGATGCTCATAAAGATTCTAAAGACCCTAACGATTTGGAAAAAAAGAAAGCCATTCTTCAAATCATGGTGGATCTGAAAGGGGAAAATCTTAAGGAGGCAGTAGATAAAAATATTTTTAAAGACGAAAAGCAGGCTTCAGATCTAGGCATAACTGATTATTCTGTAGGAAAAGCCAAACAAAAAGAAAAGGAAAAAGGATTTGTAAACGAGTCTGGAAAAATAACGGATAAGAAAGGAAGGATTGCCAATACTTCCTTTATGTCAGATGCCGAAAGTACCATGCATGGAATTGTGGAAAAAGCTGATCAAAATCTTGGCGCCATCAACACCAATGAAAAAGTGATGAGTAGTGATGCCGCTATACATATGTTTTTCACAAAAGAAAAAGAGAGTGCGGCCACTGAAGAACAGCGACTTGGTGTCACCAAACATGCAGAAAGCGTCTACAATAGTAGCTTTATCAATAATATTTTGACCTTTAACATTTTTACCTCTAAAGGAGGTGAAAAAGAAGTAAAAAAAGAGTTGGACTCAACAAAACTTCGACCCTACAAAGATAAATCTTTAGGTTCAGCGAAAGAGATTAGCGGTTTAAATAACGAAGCCGACGATGATTTGGCAACCTTAGTTTCATACGCTCAGCATATCCAACGACTTTCAAAAGAAGAGAAAACAACAAAGCCTGAGGATGAAAATGCAGAAAGTGTACAATCCAATAGGAAAGAGGTTTTAGAACTTTTGGAAGATGCTACCACCTATGACCTTAAAGTTGAAGCTCAAAAAAATAAATCCGATGAATTAATCGAGCCATTAAAAAGTGATGGTAGACTCGCAGGGACTTTTGCCACAGCAATAGATTCTATAGAAACAGTTGCAGTAAGTAAAATCATGCAAATGGTTACCATGGGATTAGTATCGGCAAGTCCTAAGTTTATGACAGGTGGCGTGGCATCAAGTGAAGGATTTAATTTAATTAAGGATGATAC
>JAXISU010000343.1:0-2955 GCA_034680425.1 Cyclobacterium sp. | reverse complement strand
TCTTCCGATACCGCTCCCAGGAGTCAGAAAATAAGTTTCGCGCAGAAAACAGCATTTTTGGAAAGGGCTATTCTCTCAAATACGGGGTCAATCTGGAGTACTCTCGCTACCTCATCGACAACTTTGACCGCGTCGCACTCTCCCAGACTGGAGGCACCATTGATATCTTGGCTACCTCTAACTACAGCAGCTATGGCGCTTTTGTATCGGGAACCCGGAATTGGTTTGGCGATCGTCTATTGCTGAGCGGAGGGGTGAGGGTAGATGGATCAGATTTTGCCAAAACCGCTTCCAACCCCCTCAACCAGCTAAGTCCTCGGTTTTCTGTTTCTTACCAGCTCAAGCCCAATCTCTTTGCCACCGCCAATGCAGGCATCTATTACCAGCGGCCGGCTTATACCATTCTCGGTTATCAAAATTCGGCGGGTGCTTTTGTGAATCAGGACAGTGACGTGCGCTTTATCCGGAATGCGCAGCTGATTGGGGGAATCGAATATTTGTTTCCTGAGAAAGCACGACGATTTACTGCAGAAGCATTTTACAAGCGATACAGCAACTACCCGACCTCTATCCGGAATGGTATTTCTTTGGCCAACTTAGGGGCAGATTTTGGAGCCATTGGCAACGAGCCCGTGCTCTCGAATTCCACAGGCAGGGCCTATGGTCTGGAGTTTTTGGCGCAGCAGCGTCTGTACAACAATTTTTATGGAATCGCTTCCTTGACCTTGGTACGCTCTGAGTTTACCAACCCCAATTCGGAGGGCATGATTCCTTCCTCTTGGGACAATGGTTTTATTGTAAGCCTCACGGCAGGCAAGCGCTTTGGCAAAAACTGGGAGCTGGGTGGAAGATGGCGCTTCCTCGGCGGAACACCCTACACCCCTGCAGACTTGAGTGCCTCCAGTCTTCGCAGCAACTGGGATCTTCGGAATGCTGCCGTCCTAGATTTTTCTCGCATCAATGGCGTCCGGTTGAAGTCTTTTCATCAACTAGACATTCGTCTGGATAAAAAGTACTTCTTTGATCGCTGGAATCTGAACTGGTATGTTGACCTCCAAAATGCCTACAACTACAAGGCACAACAGCCCCCACAAATAGTCCCTGTCCGAGATGCACAAGGCAACCTGACAGTAAATCCGACAGACCCAAGTCGCTACCAACTCAAATCGATCGTGAATCCTGGCGGAACTATCCTTCCTACCATCGGATTGATTGTAGAGTTTTAAGCATGTCAACGGTTGACGGACGACCGTCCACAGCCGATTGAAGTGAACTTCTAATTTTTTTCTTTCGTAACAGCTAACAAAGGGTACAATCAAATAAGTAAACAAAAAACCCTGTCTTGAAGGCAGGGTTTTTTGTGTTTCATCCGGGTTAGTTTAACCTCCAGCGTGCGTTGAGGCCAAATCCAGCTCGAAATTCGGTAACCTCCAACAAAAATAAGTAGGGTCTAAAATCAAGCCCCAGTGTAATTGGCACCTCGGAAAAGGCATACTCTACGCCTACCTCTCCAGCACCCCCAAATCGGAAGTCCTCGGATAGGTAAACTGAAGGACCAAAGCCAGCATACCACTTGAAATCGGTATCTGGAATGTCGTCGTAAATCGGATTCCAGAGCGCATCCACGCCCAGACCTTTTTGACCAAAACTTACATTGGCATGTACTCTACTGAATTCTCCCGTCGAGAAAATTCCATCTAAGGCCACATTGTTTCCATTGATGTGGCCAAACCGTAAACCAAGTTCCTGTGCCTGCGTGGAAATGGAGCCAAGGACTAGTCCGGCTAAAATCAGGGTAAAAAAGAGTGTTTTTCGCATAGTTGGTTGTGTTATGTTGTACCAAATAACTTAACGAAAATTGAGCCAAATATGACTTAACCGTGCACAATTATTTGGTTTCCTAGGCGAAGCACTTCTCGAACCAAAAGGTCCATGTCTTCCATACGTGTGCGCTGGTTGGTATTCGCCACACGCAAGGTAAACTTACCATCCAAGATCGTAGAGCTAGGTGATGCAATCCCTTCTTCCTGAAGGCGAAGGAGTATTTCCCGGTTGAGTTCACGAAGGGCTTCCTCATCCAAACCGGGGTAGATCATCCGAAAGCAGGTAATGCTCATGGATACCGGAGCCATCAATTCCAGATTCGGGTGCTGCTCCACTAATTTTCCCAAATAGACTGCCTGTCGATTGTTTTGAGCAATCATGTCCGCATACTTCGCTCTTCCGTGCTCTTTGAGAGACATCCATACTTTCAAGGCCTTAAAGCCACGCGAAAGCTCAAATCCATAATTGTTGGTGGAATCCAAGCCTCCGGAAAGGCCCCGTTGCTCTCGAAGGAGGTAATTTGGGGTGATGGCAGAGGAATTGCGGTGCTTTTTGGCATCTCGGATGAGCGTACATCCCACCTCGTAGGGCACATACAGCCACTTGTGTAAGTCAAATGCCAAACTATCCGCCGCTTCAATTGCCTGCAAGGCATCGGCATAGATAGGATCGAGTTTGGCCAAGGCGCCATAGGCTCCATCCACATGGAACCATAATCCATATTCTTTGGAGATCTCCAGCAGCTCCGCCATGGGGTCAATGGCCCCAGTATTCACCGTGCCAGCAGTACCTACCAGGCAGAAGGGCAGAAAGCCGGCTTGAAGGTCGGCCTGGATTTGAGTTCGCAAGGCAGTGGTGTCCAGCTGGAATTGTTCATTCACTTGGATTTTTCGAACTCCTTCGCTTCCCAAACCAATGATTTCGGCAGCCTTTTGGATGCAAGAGTGCGTTTCTACCGAGCAGTAAATCAAGAGTTGAGCCGATGCCGCCTTGAGTCCTTTCTGTCGAATCTTTTCTTCTCCAAACGAATTTCTCGCCACTGTCAAGGCGGTAATATTTGCCATGGACCCTCCACTAACTAGGATTCCAGAGGCTTCGGAAGGGAAGTTCATCAACTCCTTGCACCAGTTG
>JAXISU010000342.1:0-2968 GCA_034680425.1 Cyclobacterium sp. | reverse complement strand
AGACTAAAACCAAAAAAACAGGGGAAAACCTCCGTATTTTACAAACTCAGGCAGACTCAGTTCGAGCAATTCTAGATACAAGTCTCGGCACCTTGGCTGCCGAACAAGATCGCATTCCCAATGCCAACCCATTGCTGAGTGCCGCCACAGTCAATGGGCGCCGCAAACAAGTTGATGTTCAAACTAGCGCTGCAGTTTTTGAAGAAATTGTGAAAAATCTGGAGATGGCTAAAATCAACCACCGCATCAATACGCCTTTAATTCAGTTGATTGATTCTCCCAAACTGCCCTTAAAAAGATCTGAAATTCGTTTGGTGAAGGGAATGGTGTATGGAGCCATGATCTTCGGTTTCTTAGCCCTTAGCTTTCTATATCTGAGAAGAATCTATCAAAAGCACTTGCAGGAAGTCTAAACGCAAACTTCCATGGTTGAAAAAAACAATCTGTTGATCCCGTTTGGGAATTTTTTTCGAAATAAATCTCTCCAGAACTTTCTTTTTCTGGCGTTGATTCAGTCCTCAACAATTTTGATTTCCCTCATTTCCATGCCCCTCCTAATTCAAAGTATCGGGGCGGAACAATTTGGATGGGTCAACTTATCCTTTTCCGTAATTATTGTGTTCAATATTTTGGTAGGCTTTGGATTCAACTTGAATGCTCCACGAGAAGTGGCCCTCAATCAATCCAATAAGGAAGCGCTTTCGCAGTTGGTTTCCAATGTGTTTTCAGCCAAAATCCTCCTTGCCGTTTTTTCCACAGTCCTCATCCTAATCGGAGCCTACGGACTGAATCTCTTCCAAGGATACCAAACCATTTTAGTATTATCCGTATTTCTGCTCTTTTCAGAAGCCACCTTTCCCCTCTGGTTTTTTCAAGGGATGGAAAAAATGAAGCTGATTTCCATCGCCAACGTCTTCAGCAAATTACTTTATTTATTGGGCATCGTCCTTTTTATCCGTGATCCGGAACAGTCCAAATGGGTCAACTTCATCCTAGGAGCATCAGGATTAGGCATCAATATATTGTTGCTGATTTACATCCATTATGCCTTGGATATCAGGTTTTACAAACCACGATTCCTCGAGCTATTTACCTTATTAAAAAATACAGGCCTACTATTGCTATCCAATATTGTGACCCATTTCTCTATCAATGGGGCATTGGTGGTATTGAGTTTTTTTGCTTCCGCCACTACCTTAGGACTATTTAGTCTTGCAGAAAGGATCTCCATGGTGCTTCGGATGTTTCCTGCTATGGTCATCCATTCTATTTTTCCCAATGCTTCAAAGCTGCTAAAAGAAGACCTGAGTGCTTTTATTAGCTACCTAAAGAAAGTTAGTTTTGTCGCTTTGGCCGTAGGGTTAACTGTTTCTTTGGCTGTTTTTGGGCTGGCACCGGTTATCATCCAATTATTTTCAAAAGCGGAATTTGTAGATTCCATCTCCTATTTGCGGGTTTTAGCATTTATCCCCTTTTTGGCTTGCCTCAATATCATGAATGTGGTCATTTTTCTTGTCAATGGCCAAAACAACCTGATGTTCAAATCTTCCTGGATGATGGGTTTATTTATGGTGTCAAACTCAATCTTTCTTACCAGCCACTATGGGGCGATTGGACTTTGCTATGCCATGTTATCTACCGAAATCGTGGTTTTTTTAATCTGTTGCGTTTTAAATTGGGTGTATAATCGACCATTGATTTTAGCTATCTTAAAAACTAGTAAGCCCAATGCAGCTTGAAAAAGACGGTGAGATGACTCAATTCATAGAAAATTTGGGAGAAGTAAGCATGGAACCCAACAGCCTTCCCAAGGTAGCCATCGTCATCGTCAACTGGAATGGATATGAGCTAACAAAGGCTTGTTTGGAATCCCTAAAAGAACTGCAGTACTCCAATTTTCAAATTGTTTTGGTGGACAATGGTTCTGTAGATGGTTCGGGAGAGAGATTGAAATCCGAATTTTCTACCATTACACTGCTAACCAGTCCTGAGAATATTGGATTTACAGGCGGCAACAACCTTGGAATACAATGGGCGTTGGATCATTCTTATGATCAGGTGCTTTTGCTGAATAATGACACCCTTGTAGAACCTGATTTTCTGGATCCCTTAGTTTCTTTTTTAGAACAAAACCCAGATTATGGCGCGGTGCAACCCAAAATCATGTTTGAAGCGGAACGTGACAAACTATGGAATGCGGGTGGTGGATATTTCAAGGGGTTGGAAATGACTTGGTCCATCGGTATCGGGCAACTAGATGAAGGGCAATTTGATCAGGAAAAAGATACGCCCTGGATTACAGGATGTGCCATTCTAGTGAGCTCGTCAGCAATCAGAAAAGCAGGAATGTTAGACAATCGGTTTTTTGCCTACTACGAAGATGTTGAGTGGTCCTTTCGGATCAAAAAATCAGGATTCCGACTTCGTTACCTTCCTCAATCCAAAATTTACCATGTCGCGGGAGGATCCTCCAAAAAAATCAAAACCAAAGAAGGCATCATTCCTCCAATCCTCCACTATTACCGGACTAGAAACCACCTCTTTTTAATCCGAAGCCATTCAAATCCAGTAACCTTTGTATTAAGTTTGTTGTACCAAACCCTAAAAAATGCTGCCTTCATTCTGTATTTGGGATTAAATGGTAGGTTCCAAAAAGTAAATGCAATTTTGAAAGGACATTATGAAGGTCTTTTTTCCAGATGAAACTCATTTAATGAAAAGTCCCAACACCACATTATTTCCAGATATTGAAGCTTACTCCAAAGAAAGCGTTTTGAGTCCTGAAGTACTCGAAGAGGCATTTAAGCTTGAAAATCATTACCATAAATTGTTGGTGAAGGAAGAAGATGCCAAAAAAAGAGAGGGCTTATACGATGAATTCTATTCCAACCTCCTTCAATTTTACGGCAGAACAGCAAAAGAAGATAGTTCGCTTGAAGAAAGAATAGCCACCAAAGATCCTCAGGTT
>JAXISU010000341.1:0-2972 GCA_034680425.1 Cyclobacterium sp. | reverse complement strand
CGTCTGGGACGATCTCAGGACCTACTCCGGATTCCTTTGGATCCATGCTTGAATTAAGTTGGCGAGGAACCAAACCTTTGGTACTCGAATCAGGCCAAGAGCGCAGCTTCTTGCAGGATGGCGATACTGTCGTGATGCGGGGCTTTTGCGAAAAAGATGGAATTCGCGTAGGCTTCGGCGAAGTTCGCGGCAAGCTCTTGCCTGCTACCTAAACACAAAAAAAGGTCTCTGGGAAAGAGACCTTTTTTTGTGGGGGAGTTTATTTTTTGGAAGGGATCAATGTCGCAAGTTTCTCGGGCTCGTCGGTAGTGATAAAATTCACTCCAAGTTCCAGGAGCCAGTTCATATCCTCTTCCTTGTTTACGGTCCATGCATTGGTAGTAAGGCCGAGCGCTTTCGCTTCAGTAATCCACTGCGGCATGCGGCGTAGGAGTGAGATGTGGTAGTCAAACCCAAAAAATCCAGCTGCTTTCAGTTCCTGGGGAGATTTGTCTCCATTCAAGTAAGCCACATTTGCCTTGGGGTCGGTAGCAATGGCTTTGACTCCTCCTTCGTAGCTGAAGGTGATGTAGTCCACCCAGGCTTGGGCACCAAGTTCCTGTACCGTTTTTACAGACAATTCCCCCACGCGCTCACTTCGTGCCACGCTAATCAAGGAGGGTTTAAATTCTAGGATCAGCTTGGTGCTTTTTTGGGTCATTCCTTCTGTCAGATAGGCTTTGAGCGTAGGGATTTTTTCTCCATTGGAGAGGGTCTTGGACAGTAGTTGCTCGTAGGTGGAAGTTTCGATATCCATGCCTTGAAGTTCGTGGTCATGGTTCACTACCAACACCTCGTCTGCGGTCATCCACACATCAAATTCACTGCCTTCACAACCGAGGCGGATAGCTTCACGTAGGGAGGCAATGGAATTTTGTGGCAAATTTTGTGCTTTCCAAGCCCCGCGGTGGGCGATGATTTTATTTTGAATAAAGGTAGACTGAGCCAAGATTGGGTGTGAGAAAAAGGTCATCAAAAGAAGGGAGAAGATGATTTTTTGCATGGGAGGGAGGAACTAGATTCTAGATTTAAATGTAACAAAAATCTCAGGAGGGCGAGGGAATTGCTGGTAAACTTCACCAAAACTTAATCTAGTGGATTTTCATGATTTTGGTCAAAACAAAAAAAGCGCCCCGAAATTTCGGAGCGCTTTGTGATACTTATCGAGCCAAGAGATTACTTAAATCCTATATCGATCAAACCTTTGTGGCTGATTTTGATTGCTTCCATAGGGTCTAGACCGAAGGTCTGGTCTTGCTCTACTAGGTAGAATTCCATGCCAGACTTTTCTTTCTGAGCAAGGATGGATTTGAAGTCGATGGTGCCAGTTCCAACAGGGGCAAACTTGCCCTCTTTGTCCATGTCCTTTACATGCCAAGCCTTGAATCGGCCTGGATATTTTTCGAAATAGGTCAATGCATTGGCATTGGCTTTGGTCACCCAAAAGAGGTCCATCTGGAAGTTGACCCATTCTGGGTTGCACTTCTCGAGCAGTACATCTTCAATGATGGTACCGTCAGCGAGCGGCATAAATTCAAAATCATGGTTGTGGTACAATAACTTCAGTCCAGCTTTATGGCATTTTTCACCAATCGTATTCATGATGGTTACCAATTCGTCTGCAGTGCCTTTCATGCCAAGTTTATTCGTAACAGGATCAACCGTAAACATGCCCATAGGAGGGATTGGAACCACAAAGTAGGAGATGCCGGCAGCTTTTACGTCAGCGATGAGTTGGTCTGCATTTTCCAAAGTCACCATGCCCATGTGCGCAGAAATGGCTGTTAAGCCGAGTGAGTCTAGGGTGGATTTGAATTCGGCCGGGGTCATGCCGTAAAATTTGCCTTCGGCATAGTCCGCAGACTCTACGTAAGCATAGCCCGCATCGGCAACTGCCTTAAGGGTCGCTTTGGGATTGATCGCCATGGAATCACGGAGGGTGTACAAGGCCAGTCCGCCGACTTGATTTGTGGTTTCAACCACGGTTTCTTCGGTAGTATTGGCTGGACCGCAGGACACAAATCCTAGAGCTAGGACCAGGATGAGGGAGAGAGAATAGGTTATTTTTTTCATAGGATGGGCATTAAATCGAAGTCAATATACGGATTTCGAAAATAATTAAACTGTACTTTTTCAGAAGCGGAATGGAACTCCGAAGTCCGGTCTTATTTAAATCCGAAGAGTACAGGAAAAAGGAAAGTCACAATGGCCGTCCACAACAAATAAACGGGTAGGTAGCGCACTAGGGTAAATCCTACTTCTTCCAGTTTACTTTTTCCACGTACGGTCTGGATCAATTTACGAGACACCATGACCAAGTGAACGAGCATGACCAAGTTGACCCCGAGTACGGCGAGTCGATTGGGTGTAATGCCCCATTCTGATATTCGGAATGCGATGGCAGAGAGTGCGATTCCATTGACTACGAGTGTGATGAGGGAAAGCGAAACCAGCACCCAGGTCATCAAGCCTACTTTCTTTTCTTCGACGGATTCGACTACCGAGAAAAAGATCAGGGCCATGACACCGAGGAGCAGTAGGTTAAACAAGAGCAAGAAATCTCGATCGCTGTAGGGGTCCTTTCCTGCATAAGCGATGGCGACTAAATAGCTGGTAAGCATGATCAACACCAAGGGGCTGAAAATCTTCGCGACGATAGGAGGGACCTTGTTGACCAATTCTGGATTGCTCTGGGTAATCAGGGTGGCTAACAGGGGAGCAGCAGCGAGGCCATAAACAGCGATGTACTGGAAGTAAACATCTATAATATTGAGCCCAATTAGTTCAAAAAGGCCGATGGTGATGCCTGTTAGGAGCCCACCGGCAAGGATTAAAATTCCGCCTACGATGATGGTTTCCCCATTGTATTGAAGAAAGGTCAATCGCTTGCTCAGGTTTTTGGTGTCTGATCCGGAGAAGACCAGTCCGAGCAT